>NZ_LSIX01000439.1:0-1031 GCF_001556475.1 Methylobacterium sp. CCH5-D2
CGAGCATGTGGTGGCGGCCAAGAACCGCTGGGCCCGCGCCGTCCTGGGCTTTCGCGATCTGGCGCCCGAGACCTGGTACGCCCTCGACTTCACCCTGGCCTGGGATCCGGCCGAGGAGGCCGGCGGCGCCCTCGACTTCGCGCTGGTCGGCTTCGACTTCCTGGCCCCCGACGGGTCGAGCCTCGACCTCGAATCCGTGCCGGGGCTGGTGCGCACCCTGCCGGATCCCCACGGGATCTGGCTGCCCGGCCCGGCCTACCGGCCGGAGGGCGCGCGCGCGGCGGCGCTGCGCGTCGCCTTCCGGGTGCCCGCGCCCGCCAGCGACCTCGCCCTGGGCTTCCGCTCCTGGCGCAACACCGCGCCGTTCGGGGTCTCGGGCGTGCGGCTGCGCCCGGTCGTGACCGGGCCCGGGGGGGCGCCCGCTCCGGGCGCGCGCCGCCGCCGGCTCGGTCCCGAGCCGCTGGTCCTCGTCCAGGCCCTGGTGCCGGGCGCCGGCCTCGTCCTGCGCGGCCAGATCTTCTCCGAGCGGCCCGACGAGCACGCGGCCTATGCGGGCCTGCGCTACCGGGACGCGGCGGGGGCGGAGCTGCCCCTGCCCTATCCCGACACCGTGTCGGTGCCCGGCCACGGCGCCTCCGTGAACCTGCCGGCCCGGCCGCAGGCGCGCCGCTTCACCCTGACGCTGCGCCCGCCCCCCGGGGCCGTCACGGCCGAGCTGGCTTTCCGCACCTGGGAGGAGGCGGACGAGGACCCGCCCGCGGTCGAGCTGGTGGCCGCGCCCGAGGTGGCGCTGGAGGAGCGCTTCCGCCTGGAGAGCCTCTGCGGCGACGACCTCCTCGACGGACCGGCCTTCCTGGCCCGGCTCGCCGAGCGTCTCGGGCTCGAATCCGGGGCCGAGGCCGGCTGGATGCCGGGGGCCGGCGAGGCCGCGGCGGACGGCCAAGGGAGCGGCGAAGGGAGCGGCGAAGGGAGCGGCGAAGGGAGCCGCGGAGAGGGCGGCGAGGCCGCGGCGGCGCCCGTTCCACCGCCCC
>NZ_LSIX01000440.1:0-3038 GCF_001556475.1 Methylobacterium sp. CCH5-D2
CCCCAACCCTCTCCCTATGGGAGAGGGGGTGCGGCGTGGGTCCAGCCCCACCCGAGGGAGGTTGGGCGTCCCACATCCTTTTCCCTACCCGCAGAGGGGGGAGGGAGAACCGCGCCCTCTACTGCTCCGGCGCGGTGGCGGAGAGCGGCGGCACGGAAGCGGCAGACCCGCCCCGCCGAAGCCTTGCGGCGATCCGAGAGGCCGGCCGCAGCATCACCAGGGCCACCCGCGCCGCACGGATCTGCCCCGGCAGATGCCGCGGCCCGACCGGCCGGAACGCGAGTCGCGGGCTCGCGCGCTCGGCCGCCGCGACCGCCTCGCCGACGCGCGGCATCGCGGCGATCCGGCGCGCCTCCTCGGCCGACACGCCGAGGAGGCGCGCCCAGGCGAGGTCGCGCCCCAGCCGGCCGGAGCGGTGCAGCCGGCGCAGGCGGTGGCGCAGCCAGCAGCGCAGTATCAGCCGGGGCACGCGCTCCATCCGGGCGTCGCAGAGCGCGTCGGGCTCCTCGCAGCGGGCGCGGATCGTGTCGGCGACGCCGCCGGGCGCCCGGCCGGAGAGCCGGGCCGAGATCGTCACCACCACGTCGCGCGGGTGGCGCACGCGAAAACCCTGCTGCAGCAGGGCGGCCACGAAGGCGCCGTCCTCGCCGAGCGGGATCTCCGGCATGCCGCCGACTTGGACGTAGGCGCCCGAGCGCACGGCGAGCGAGGCGCCGATCGTGGTGCGGTGGCAGGGCCAGGGATCGTGCGGATCCGGGTCGAGGCAGGTCTCGATCTCGGTGATCAGCGCGTCGTATTCATCTTCCAGCTTGCCGCGGGCCGGCAGCGAGGGCGGCAGCAGGGCGGCCTCCTCGGGGGCGAGTTCGACCCGGCCCGCCACCGCGTCGGCACCGGCTTCCAGCGCCGCGAGGTTGCGGGCGACCCAGTCCGGCGGCACGCGGCTGTCGGCGTCCGAGGTCAGGATCGTGCCGGTGCCGGGCCCCGCCTCGATCCAGGCGGCCGCCGCGTCCATCGCGGCGCGGCGCGCCCAGCCCGCATGGGCCCGCTCGTAGGTCGCGGTGATCAGCCGCACGGGCATCGGCAGGCTGGCGCGCAGTCCGGCGACGATCGCCTCCGTGCCGTCCGTGCAGTTGTTGAGGAACAGCACCAGCCCGAGCCGGCCCGGCGCGAGCCCGGCCTGGGCCCCGAGGGCCCGCAGGCAGGCCGCGATCCGCTCGGCCTCGTTGCGCACGGGGATCGCGACGACGACGTCCGGGCCGGAGGCCGGGACGCGTCCCTGCGGGTCGGCGATCGGAAGGGTGGTGGGCGACACGGGGCGGCTCCAATCCAGCGGGGCCGCAGACCGCCCATCGCTGGCGCGGTCCGCTCGGCCCGTCACGCCACCGGAATCGAGGCCCGGTTCGCCCCCGGATCCCGGCAACGCGGCAGTCTTAGCCGGGCTCGGCTGTACGTTTGCCGAACGGATCGGGCGGAGCACGGGCGCGGTGCCGTTCACGGTTCGCGCCCTCGACGCCGCCGGGCCGCTTCGCGTAGAAGCCCCTCGGTTCGAGAGCAGGCCGGCCGCGCTCCGGCGGAGGAGTCCCTATGCCGGAAACGCCCTATCGCCGCGTCCTGGTGAAGCTCTCCGGCGAGGCGCTCGCCGCCCCGGACGGCTACTGGCTGCACCCGCCGACGCTCGCCGGCCTCGCCGAAGACATCGCCCGGACGATCGCGACGGGCATCCAGGTCGCGCTCGTGGTCGGCGGCGGCAACATGATCCGCGGGGCGCGCATCTCCCAGGCGGGCTTCATCGACCGGGCGACCGGCGACTCGCTCGGCATGATGGCGACCGTGATGAACTCGCTGGCGCTGGAGACGGCGCTGAACGCGGCCGGCGTCCAGGCGCGGACCATGTCGGCGGTCTCGATGCCGACGATCTGCGAGACCTTCGCAAGGCAGCCCGCGCTCCACCATCTCGACAAGGGGCAGGTGGTGGTGCTGGCGGGTGGTACCGGCAACCCGTACTTCACCACCGACACGGCGGCCGTGCTGCGCGCCGCGGAACTCCGCTGCGAGGCCGTCCTCAAGGCGACCCAGGTGGACGGCGTCTACTCGGCCGACCCGAAGACGAACCCGGACGCCACCCGCTACGACCGCATCACCCACGACGAGGCGATCGCCCGCGACCTCAAGGTGATGGACACCGCCGCCTTCGCGCTCGCCCGCGAGAGCCGGCTCTCGATCGTGGTCGGCTCCGTCCACGCGCCGAGCTCGATCACCGCGATCCTCACCGGGGGTGCGCCCTGTACGCGCGTGGTGCCGTAAGGCGGGGCGAAATCCGCCCGATCCGTTTGCGGGCGCTCCGGTTTTCGTTCATTGAGGCGCCGAACGCCCGGGCCGCGCCGCCCGGACCCTTACCTTTCCGCGAACGCGTCGGGATTTGACGAGATGGCCACACCGGACTTCGACCTCAACGACATCAAGCGCCGCATGCAGGGCGCGGTGGCCTCGCTCTCGAAGGATCTGGGGTCGCTCCGCACCGGCCGCGCCACCCCGAGCCTGCTCGACCCGATCCAGGTCGATGCCTACGGCTCGGCGATGCCGATGGCGCAGGTCGCCACCGTGAGCGTGCCGGAACCCCGCCTCCTGTCGATCTCGGTCTGGGACCGCTCCATGGTCACCGCCGTCGAGAAGGCGATCCGCGAGTCCGATCTCGGCCTCAACCCGCAGACCGAGGGTCAGACCATCCGACTGCGCATCCCCGAGATGAACGAGCAGCGCCGCAAGGAGATGGTCAAGGTCGCCCACAAGTACACCGAGGAGGCGCGCGTCGCCGTGCGGCACGTGCGCCGCGACGGGCTCGACCACCTCAAGAAGCTCCTGAAGGACAGCGCCATCTCGGAGGACGACGAGAAGCGCCAGGCCACCGACGTGCAGAAGGCGACCGACCAGTACATCGCCGAGATCGACGGCGTGCTGGCCTCCAAGGAGAAGGAGATCATGCAGGTCTGACGCAGGCTCGCGTCGGGACCGCGCGCGATGGCGGGAGAGGCGGCACC
>NZ_LSIX01000441.1:0-15063 GCF_001556475.1 Methylobacterium sp. CCH5-D2
CTTCCCCCGTCTCCTGGCGCCCGCCGCCGCGGCGGGCGCCAGGAGACGGGGGAAGCGAACGGCGAGGCCGGCGACGAGCCGCGCCACGCCGCCGAGGACGAGGGCGACGCGGAGGACGAGGCCGAGCCGGCCGGGACGGACGAGGCCGCCGGGACCGCGGAGGTCGCGTCCGAGGACACGGCCGAGACCGAGGCGGCGGGCGAGCAGGCCGAGGACGGCGAGGGCCGCCGCCGCCGCCGCCGCGGGCGCCGGGGCGGGCGCGGACGCTCGGAGGGCCGCGGCCGCGAGGCCGCCGCCTCGGACGAGACCGATGCGGACGAGGCCGAGCCCGACGCCGTCGCGGTCCTGTCGCCGGAGGAGCCGGTGAGCGCCGAGGTCCTGGCCGCGACGGTCGAGGCGCCCGACGCCGGAGACACCACGGCCCGGGAGACGGCGGTCGAGCTGCCGGTCGCCGGCGCGGCGCCCGAGCCCGCCTCGCAGGCCGAGGCTGCGGAGGCTGCATCCGCGGCGTCGCCCGAGCCGGCTCCCCGGACCGAGGCGGCCCCGCCGCCGGAGCCGGTCGCCGTGGTGCTGAGCGCGCCGTCCGATCCCGACCGTCCCAAGCGCGCCGGCTGGTGGTCGCGCACCAAGGCGGCCCTGACCGGCGAGTGAGGCGCGGGCCTAGCGCTCCGCCACCGTGATCCGCGGACGCGCCGTCCGCAGCCCAGCGGGGCCCGGTTCGCCGGGCCCCGCCGCGCGTTCCGGGGCCTCGCGGGGCGCTCCCGGCCTCGCAGGGCGCTCCCGGCCTCGCAGGGCGGCACAACCTGAGCGTGCTTAAGTTCGCCCCGAGAGATCAAATCCGTGTTAAGCCCCTTTGGGGACACCCGATGGCTTTAACTGACGGTTGAGGGCCTTGCGGGAAGATGCCCTTCAGAACGAGAAGTCTGAGGGGTCCCACCATGTTCGCACTGTTCCGCGGAAGCCGGCCTGCGGAGCTGCCGCCGGCCGTGCTCGATGCCGCGCCCGCGGTGATCGAGGCTCCCGCGCCACCCGAACCGCCCGCGCTCGACGCCACGATGCTGCGGCTGCAGGCGAGCCTCTCGGCGGCCGCCTCGGAGGCCGGCACCTCGATCGGCTGGATCACCCACGACTCCGCGCAGATCTCCGAGCAGGCCCGGCTGATCGCCGCGGCGGGCGAGGAACTCGCCGCCACCACGAGCGAGGTCGCGGCCCGCTCTCAGACCTCCGCCGAGACCGCCGAGCGGGCCCGGGTCGGCATCGGCGAGTGCGCCGCCGACATGCGGCTCGCCGCCGAGCGGATGCAGGTGATCGAGGCGCGCTCCACCGAGATCGGCGGCTGCCTCGACGGCTTCGCGGCGGCCGCGCGCCGGATCGAGGAGATGGCGAGCGCCATCGCGGCGATCTCGGCCCAGACCAACCTGCTGGCGCTGAACGCTACCATCGAGGCGGCCCGCGCCGGCGAGGCGGGCCGCGGCTTCGCGGTGGTGGCCGGCGAGGTCAAGGCCCTCTCGGCCCAGACCGCGAAGGCCACCGACGAGATCCGGGCCCGCCTCACGGCGCTGCAGGGCGAGCTGTCGGCGATGCACGACGCGGTCGAGCACAGCCGCGCCGCCGTCACGGCCGGCTCCGAGGTGATGACCCGGGTCAACGCCCGCGTCGAGAGCGAGAGCGCGGCGGTGGCCGCGGCGGCCTCCGAGATGCGCGCCATGGTGGGGATCATGGAGCAGCAGATCACCGCCACGGGCGAGATCGCCGCCAACGTCGGCAACATCGCCGCCGGCACCGAGAAGTCCCGCCGCGAGATCGGCGACGCCATCGGCCGCCTCGACGCGCTGGAGGGGATGAGCCGCTCGCTGCTCGACCGTCAGCCGGGCGACGCGCGCCTCGTGCGGCTCGGCCGGTTGCCGGCCGACTGCGCGGCCTGGCGCCGCCGGCTCGCCGCCTGCCTCGTCGGCCTGGCGCAGGCGCAGGAGGCGGCGGCGCTCGCGGTGCGGCCCGACGCGGAGATGCCGCCGGCCGTCCGCACCGCCCTCACCGAGGCCGGCGCCAAGGCCGATGCGATGGCCGGGCACATCCGGGCCGCCGCCTGGGGCGAGGCGGCCGGCGCCTTCCAGGCCTTCGAGGCCCATCTGGCCGAGGCCGTGAAGGCCGCCGAGGCGGCCTTCGCGCGGGCGGCCTGAGACGCGGGATCCCGAAGGGCGGCAGCCCTTCGGCGGGGTCTCGGGGCGGCACCCCCGAGCCATGATCCCCGGGCTCCGCCCCGGCCCCGCCAAAGGTCTCGGACCTCCGGGAACCGGGACCTGCCTCAGCCGAGCCAGCCGCGCAGGCGCCGCACCGCCTCGCGGCAATCGTCCTCCGAGCCCGCGAAGGAGAAGCGCACATGGTGCGCGCCCTCCGCCGGGTCGAAATCGAGTCCCGGGGTCGCCGCGACGCCCGCCTCCGCCAGCATGCGGCGGCAGAACTCCGCGGCGTCGTCCGTGAGGTCGGAGACGTCGGCGTAGAGGTAGAAGGCCCCGTCCGCCGGATGCGTCCGCCCGAGCCCGAGCCCGGGCAAGGCGTCGAGCAGGATCGCCCGGTTGCGGGCGTAGCCGTCGCGCACCGCGTCGAGTTCCTCGCCCGCCTCGAAAGCCGCGAGCGCGCCCACCTGCGAGAGGTAGGGGGCTGAGATGTAGAGGTTCTGCGCCAGCCGCTCGATCGGCCGCACGAGGCTGTCGGGCACCACCATCCAGCCGACGCGCCAGCCGGTCATGCAGTGGTATTTCGAGAACGAGTTGATCACGATCGCGTCCGCGTCGAACTGCAGCGCGGTCGCGCTCGGCAGGCCGTCGTAGCCGAGCCCGTGGTAGATCTCGTCGGAGATGAACGGCAGGCTGAGGTCGCGCGCCGCGGCGCAGAGGGCGCGCAGAGCGTCCGGCGCGATCACCGTGCCGGAGGGGTTGGCCGGGCTCATCACCAGGACGCCCGAGAGCCGGGCCTGGGCGTGCACCGCCCGCAGCAGCTCCGCCGTCGGGGCGAAGCGGTCCTCGGCCCGCAGCACCATCGGCGTCGCCACGAGGTCGAGGGCCGCGAGGATGCTGCGATAGGCCGGGTAGCCGGGCTGCGGAACGCCGACCCGGGCGCCCGCGTCGAACAGGCTCATGAAGGCCAGGATGAAGCCTGCCGACGAGCCGGTGGTGACGACGACCCGCTCCGGGGCCACATCGACGCCGTAGCGGTCGCGGTAGTCCCGGGCGATCCGCTCCCGCAGGGCCGGCAGCCCGAGGGCCTCGGTGTAAGGCACCCGGCCGTGCGCCAGGGCCCCTTGCGCCGCCGCGATCACCGCCCGGGGCGCGGGGGCGGAGGGCTGGCCGACCTCCATGTGGACCACGCTGCCGCCGGCCCGCTCCCGGGCGGCGGCGGCCGTCATCACGTCCATGGCGAGGAAGGGGGCGACCGCCGCGACGCGGCGCGAGGGGAGGAGCATGGCGTTTCCATCCGCGGGTTGCGGGCGCCAGAGGACCGAGTTTGCTGGGCGGCGCAAGGGACGGTGTGCCGTGCGGGCGGCGGACGGGCCCGCGATTTGACCGTCCGCCGTGAAAAGGCCTAACCGGACGCCTACCTGAATCGCGCTTTCGCCGGCCGGCCCGGCCGGCGCCCCCGCGCGCAGCGAGGACGTATGCCTGTCTCCCGTTCCGTCTCGATCCTGGCCCTGACGCTCGCCCTCGGGGCTGCGCCCGTCTCGACCCGGTCCGCCCTGGCCCAGGAGCCCGCCTCCTCCGCCGCGCCGGTCTTCAGCGATCAGCAGCGGCAGGCGATCGAGTCGATCGTGAAGGAATACCTGATCAAGAACCCCGACGTCCTGCAGGAGGCGATCGCCGAGGGCGAGCGCCGCCAGATGGAGACGCAGCGCCTCGCCCAGGCCGCCGCGCTCAAGGAGGCGAAGGACGCGCTCCACAACGGCCCGCACGACGTGGTCGCCGGCAACCCGAACGGCGACGTCACCCTGGTGGAGTTCTTCGACTACAATTGCGGCTACTGCCGCAAGGCGCTCGGCGACATCCAGACCCTGATCAAGACCGACCCGAAGCTGCGCGTCGTGATCAAGGACTTCCCGGTGCTCGGCCCGGAATCGCTGGAAGCGAGCCAGATCGCGCTCGCGGTCAAGCAACAGGCCAAGGGCGAGAAGCTGTTCGAGTTCCACCAGAAGCTCTTGGAGTCGAAGGGCCGGGTGAACGGCGCCCGCGCGCTCCAGGTGGCCAAGGAGATGGGCCTCGACGTCGCCCGCATCCAGCGGGACGCGGCCGGGCCGGAGGTGAAGGCGGCGCTCGCCGAGAACCGCGGCCTCGGCGACAAGCTCGGGCTCTCCGGCACGCCGGCCTTCGTCATCGGCGAGGAGATCATCCCGGGCGCCGTCGGCGTCGATCCGATCCGCAAGACCATCGCGGACGTGCGCCAGTGCGGGCACGCCTCCTGCTGAGCGGTCCGGCACGCGGCCCACATCCACGCGGCGCGCCCTTGTGGCGCCCGCGCGCCTTCGTTTAAGAGCGGCCCGCCTCCCCTACCGGGCCGACCCGACGGTTCCATGATCCCGATCCACGTCCTCAACGGGCCGAACCTCAACCTGCTCGGCCGCCGCGAGCCCGGCATCTACGGCACCGCGACGCTGGCCGACATCGAGCGCGACCTGCGCGCGCAGGCCGCGACGCTCGGCGTCGCGCTGACCTTCCGGCAGACGAACCACGAGGGCGAACTCGTCGGCTTCGTGCAGGAGGCGGGTCTCGCGGGCGCGGGCGTGCTGATCAACGCCGCCGCCTACACCCACACCTCCGTGGCGCTCCGCGACGCGATCAGCGGCAGCGGCGCGCTCGCGATCGAGATCCATCTCTCGAACGTCCACGCCCGCGAGGCGTTTCGCCACCACTCCTTCCTCGCTCCCGTCTGCGCGGGCGTGATCTGCGGCTTCGGCCCGATGAGCTACAGCCTCGGCCTCGACGCGCTGGCACGCCTGCTGGCCGCCCGGAGCGGCACCCCGACCCAACCGACATCGCCGTGAAAGACCCCGCCCCGATGCCCAAGCACGACCCCATCGACCCCGACCTCGTGCGCGAGTTGGCCAACCTCGTCACCGAGACCGGCCTCTCCGAGATCGAGGTGGAGAAGGGGGACCTGCGCATCCGCGTCGTGCGCCGCCTGGAGCCGGTGAGCGTGCAGGTGGCCGCGCCCGCCCCCGTGGCCGCGCTCGCGCCTGCCGCAGCCCCGGGCGCGCCGGCCCCGGCACCCGCTCCCGCCTCGCCCCGGGCGCATCCCGGCGCCGTGCCGTCGCCGATGGTCGGCACCGCCTATCGCCGCCCCTCGCCCGACGCCAAGCCCTTCGTCGAGGTCGGATCGAAGGTCGAGGCCGGCGAGAAGGTGCTGCTCATCGAGGCGATGAAGACCTTCAACGAGATCGTCGCCCCGCGCGCCGGCACGGTCAGCGCGATCTTTGTCGAGGACGGCCAGCCCGTCGAGTTCGGCGAGCCGCTGCTGGCGATCGAGTAGGCGCGATGTTCGACAAGATCCTGATCGCCAACCGCGGCGAGATCGCGCTGCGCATCCTGCGGGCGGCCAAGGAGCTCGGCATCGCGACCGTCGCGGTCCACTCGACCGCCGACGCCGACGCCATGCACGTGCGGCTCGCCGACGAGAGCGTCTGCATCGGCCCGCCGGCCGCCCGCGAGAGCTACCTGAACATCCCCTCGATCATCGCGGCCTGCGAGATCACGGGCGCGGACGCGGTGCATCCGGGCTACGGCTTCCTCTCGGAGAACGCCCGCTTCGCCGAGGTGCTGGCCCACCACAACATCGGCTTCATCGGCCCGAAGGCCGAGCACATCCGCACGATGGGCGACAAGATCGAGGCCAAGCGCACGGCGCTCTCCCTCGGCATCCCCTGCGTGCCGGGCTCGGAGGGCGGCATCGATGACATCGACGCGGCCAAGCGGGTCGCCGCCGAGATCGGCTATCCGGTCCTCGTCAAGGCCGCCTCCGGCGGCGGCGGGCGCGGCATGAAGGTCGCCCGCACCGAGGCCGACCTGGAGCAGGCGGTGGTCCTCGCCCGCACCGAGGCCAAGGCCGCCTTCGGAGACGACGCGGTCTATCTCGAGAAGTATCTGGAGAAGCCGCGCCACATCGAGGTGCAGATCCTCGGCGACGGGCGGGGCGACGCCGTGCACCTGGCCGAGCGCGACTGCTCGCTCCAGCGCCGCCACCAGAAGGTCTGGGAAGAGGGCGGCTCGCCCGCCCTCAACGAGGCGATGCGGGCCGAGATCGGCGGCATCTGCTCGGCCGCGATGAAGAAGCTCGGCTATCGCGGCGCCGGCACCATCGAGTTCCTGTACGAGGACGGGCGCTTCTACTTCATCGAGATGAACACGCGCATCCAGGTGGAGCATCCCGTCACCGAGATGATCACCGGCATCGACCTCGTGAACGAGCAGATCCGGGTCGCGGCGGGCAGCGACCTCTCGGTCAGCCAGGACGAGATCCGGGTCGAGGGCCACGCCATCGAGTGCCGGATCAACGCCGAGCATCCGGCCACCTTCCGGCCCTCGCCCGGCCAGATCACCTACTACCACCCGCCGGGCGGCCTCGGCGTGCGGGTCGATTCGGCGGCCTTCCAGGGCTACCGCATCCCGCCGAACTACGACTCCCTGATCGGCAAGCTGATCGTGCACGGGCGCACCCGCAACGAGTGCCTGATGCGCCTGCGGCGGGCGCTCGACGAGTTCGTCATCGACGGCGTCGACACGACCCTGCCGCTGTTCCGCACCCTCGTGCGCAACGCCGACGTGCAGAACGGCGCCTACGACATCCACTGGCTGGAAGGTTTTCTGGAAGCGGGCGGCCTCGCGACCTGAGGGCGTCCATCCCTGAAATTCGAAGGAGGCCGGTCCCGGCGGGGCCGGCCTTTTTCATGGCTTGTGAGGGGCCCGCCCGATCCGTTACGCCTCTTAGTGCGGGCGCCCTTCCAGAGCGGCCGGCCTGCCCCATAATCGGTTCATGCACGACGGCGCCCGCGTGGAGATCACCCCGGAGATCCTGCTCAAGGCCTACGCCGCCGGCATCTTCCCGATGGCCGAGGACGCGACCGACCCGACCCTATACTGGGTCGAACCGCGTGCCCGCGGCGTGCTGCCGCTCGACGGCTTCCGCATAGCCCGGCGCCTCGCCCGCACGGTGCGCTCGGACGTGTTCGAGGTCCGCACCGACACCGATTTCGACGCGGTGATCTCGGGCTGCGCCGCGCCGCGCCGGGACAGCGAGCGCACCTGGATCAACGGGCGCATCCGCGAACTCTACGGCGCCCTGTTCGACCAGGGCCACGCCCACACGGTCGAGGTCTACGCGGAGGGGCAGTTGGTCGGCGGCCTCTACGGCGTCTCGCTCGGCGCCGCCTTCTTCGGCGAGAGCATGTTCCACACGGTGCGCGACGCCTCGAAGGTCGCCCTGGTCCACCTGATGGCGCGGCTCAAAGCCTGCGGCTACCGCCTCGCCGACACCCAGTTCGTCACCGACCACCTCGCCCAGTTCGGGGCCGAGGAGTTGCCGCGCCACGTCTACAAGCGGCGGCTGGCCGAGGCTCTCACCGAGCAGGCGGACTGGACCGCGTGGCCGGCGAGCGTGCGCGGCGCGGAGGCGTTGGCCGCGCTCGGCGCCTGAGGGATCAGCGGAACAGCGCGTCGAACAGCGATTGCGGCTGCTGCGGCGGGGGGGCCGGGGCCGGCCCCTCGTTCGAGGGGAAGAACTTGCGCGAGGGCTTCTGGCGGGGCTGGACCGGCACGCCGCGCGGCGCCTCGACATCGACCTGACCCGCGGAGTTGACCTGCTGGGCGGTCTTCGTCTGGTCGCGGCCCTTGCGCGTCTTCTCGGGCTTGGAGGCGAGCGCGGGCACGTCCTCCTGCTCCTTGGCCTCGGCGATCACATCGGTGCCGCCCTTACAGTCGACCAGCCAGACGTCGTAGATCGGGTGCTCGATCGCGTGCAGCCCCGGGCTCGCGGCGAACATCCAGCCGGTGAAGATGCGGCGGTACTTGTTGTCGAGCGTGACCTCGTCGACCTCTAGGAAGGCGGTGGTCTTGGCGCTCTCGGTGGGGGGCCGCGTGTAGCAGACCCGCGGGGTGAGCTGGAGCGCGCCGAACTGCACCGTCTCGTCCACCGCCACCTCGAAGGAAACGATGCGGCCGGTGATCTTGTCGAGGCCCGAGAACACGGCCGTCGGGTTCTTGATCTTGTCGGCGGCGGCGGGAAGGCTGCCGAGGGCCAGCAGGCCGGCGGCGAGCGCGGCGCCCGACAGGCGTGCGGTGATGCGGCTCAAGGCGGGGCCCTCCGGGAACGCGGGTTCAGACGCGCGAGACCGCCTTCAAGACCCGAACGGTGGTGAATTGAGGGCGAGCCCTACTCGCCGGGCGTCCACGGCACGTAGTCGCCGGTGGCGGCCGGCCGCGCGCCCCAGGAGAGCTGCGAGCCCTTCGGCCGGTAGGCGTCGGGCGAGCCGGTCTGGTTCTCGACATGCGGCCGCTCCCAGGCGCGCGGCTTGTAGTCCTCCTCGCTCGGCGGGACCTCGACGTTGTGGCAGAGCCAGCCGCGCCAGCCGGGCGGCACCTTCGAGGCGTCGGCGTAGCCGTTGTAGACCACCCAGCGCCGCTCGGGCCCGACCGAGCGGTCGATCAGCGGTCCCATCGCGCGGTAGTATTTGTTGCCGAGCTCGTCGCTGCCGACATAGGTGCCGCTGCGCGCGGTGGTGAGGGCGAGCGAGACCGTCTGCCCGTTCCACCACGTGAAGATGCGCAGCAGCGTGTCCTTGAGAGCCATCGCGTGTCCCCGGGGCCTTCGAAGCGAGTCCCCGCGCGGGCGCGAGGCTTCGGGCGGGTTATGGTCAGCGCGGGCCAGCGAGTCCAGTCGAAAGCCGCCGCCCGCTCCTCCCGGGTGTCGCCGAAATGTCGCTGCCGGGGTTCGCGGACGGGTCCGGGATCCTGCGCCGACTGTCGTTTCGCGCAGGGGTTGCGGAGCCCTGTGGATCGAAAATTTTCCGGAACCGAATCCGGGAAGCCGAAAGAGCACTTAGCCAAGCGCTGCGCGATATCCACAGGGATTTCGCTTCTCCTACCACATCTAGCGTGGAACTCGGAGCCGGCACACCACTTGTTGACGTGAAGGCGGCCCCGGCGTTAATCTCCGGGTCATGGTCCGGGCGGCTCGGCCAAGGGGTTCAGGGCTCGCGCGGGCACCTTCACGTCATCATCGCCGGTCCCGCCGCAGTCCCATCCTGCGTCGGATCCGGTGCCCCCAGAGTTGGGACCATATCCTGCGCGCGAGCGTGGGACGGGGCCGTCGCGCCCCGTCGGGAGAGGTGTGTTTCATGCGGTTCGAGCGTCGCTACACCACGGCCGGGCAATCCCCCTACGCCGCCATCCCGTTCCGCAAGGCCCTGAGCGAGATCCGCAACCCGGACGGCTCGGTGGTCTTCCGGCTCGACGGCATCTCGGTCCCCGAGGGCTGGAGCCAGGTCGCGAGCGACGTGCTCGCGCAGAAGTACTTCCGCAAGGCCGGCGTGCCCGCCCGCCTGCGCAAGGTCGAGGAGAACGACGTCCCCTCCTTCCTCTGGCGCTCGGTCGCCGACGAGGTGGCGCTCGCCGAGCTGCCCGAGGAGGAGCGCACCGGCTCCGAGACCTCGGCGACCCAGGTCTTCGACCGCCTCGCGGGCTGCTGGACCTACTGGGGCTGGAAGGGCGGCTACTTCTCGTCCGAAGAGGACGCCCAGGCCTTCATGGACGAGCTGCGCTTCATGCTGGCCCGCCAGATGGTGGCGCCGAACTCGCCGCAATGGTTCAACACCGGCCTGCACTGGGCCTACGGCATCGACGGGCCGAGCCAGGGCCATTATTACTGCGACCCGAAGACCGGTGAGCTGACGAAGTCGGCCACCGCCTACGAGCACCCGCAGCCGCACGCCTGCTTCATCCAGTCGGTCCAGGACGACCTCGTCAACGAGGGCGGCATCATGGACCTGTGGGTACGCGAGGCGCGCCTGTTCAAGTACGGCTCGGGCACCGGCTCGAACTTCTCGATGCTGCGCGGCGAGAACGAGCGCCTCGGCGGCGGCGGCAAGTCGTCGGGCCTGATGAGCTTCCTCAAGATCGGCGATCGGGCGGCCGGCGCCATCAAGTCGGGCGGCACCACGCGCCGCGCCGCCAAGATGGTCATCGTCGACATCGACCATCCCGACATCGAGTCCTTCATCGACTGGAAGGTCAAGGAGGAGCAGAAGGTCGCCGCTCTCGTCACCGGCTCCAAGGTCGTCTCGAAGCACCTCACGCTCGTGATGAAGGCCTGCACCCAGTGCGAGGCGGAAGGCGACGCCTGCTTCGACCCTGAGCGCAACCCGGTGCTCAAGCGCGAGATCAAGGCCGCGCGCCGCGCCTCGGTGCCGGACGCCTACATCAAGCGCGTGGTGCAGTTCGCCCGCCAGGGCTTCACCAAGATCGACTTCCCGGTCTACGACACCGACTGGGATTCCGAGGCCTACCTCACGGTGGCGGGCCAGAACTCCAACAACTCGGTCTCGCTCACCGACGACTTCCTGCGCGCGGTGGAAGCCGACAAGCCCTGGAACCTGACGTCGCGCACCACCGGCAAGGTGGTGAAGACGCCGCAGGCCCGCGACCTCTGGGAGAAGATCGGCGAGGCGGCCTGGGCCTCGGCCGATCCCGGCCTGCACTTCAACACCACGATGAACGATTGGCACACCTGCCCGCAGGGCGGGCGGATCCGGGCCTCGAACCCGTGCTCCGAGTACATGTTCCTCGACGACACGGCCTGCAATCTCGCCTCGGCCAACCTGCTGACGATGTACGATCGGCAGAGCAAGCGCTTCGACGTGGAGGCCTTCGAGCACCTCAACCGCCTCTGGACGGTGGTGCTCGAGATCTCGGTGATGATGGCGCAGTTCCCGTCGAAGGAGATCGCCGAACTCTCCTACAAGTACCGCACGCTCGGCCTCGGCTACGCCAATATCGGCGGCCTCCTCATGACCATGGGCCTACCCTACGACTCGAAGGAGGGCCGGGCGCTGGCCGGCGCGCTCACCGCGATCATGACGGGCGTGGCCTACGCCACCTCCGCCGAGATGGCGGCCGAGCTCGGGCCCTTCGCGGCCTACGAGGACAATGCCGACGCGATGCTGCGGGTGATCCGCAACCACCGCCGCGCCGCGCACGGCGAGGCGGAGGGCTACGAGTTCCTCAACATCGCCCCCGTGGCGCTGGACCACGCCAACATCCCGCAGGCCGACCTGGGTGAGCACGCCCGCGCCGCCTGGGACCGGGCGCTGGCGCTCGGCGAGGAGCACGGCTACCGCAACGCCCAGGCCACCGTGATCGCGCCGACCGGCACGATCGGCCTCGTGATGGATTGCGATACCACCGGCATCGAGCCCGATTTCGCGCTGGTGAAGTTCAAGAAGCTCGCGGGCGGCGGCTACTTCAAGATCATCAACCAAGCCGCGCCGGACGCGCTCCGGGCGCTGGGCTACCGCGAGTCCGAGATCGCCGAGATCGAGGCCTACGCGGTCGGCCACGGCTCGATGGGTCAGGCCCCGGCGATCAACCCGGCGACCTTGCGTGCCAAGGGCTTCACCGACGAGAAGATCGCGGCGGTGGAGGCGGGCCTCAAGTCGGCCTTCGACATCAAGTTCGTGTTCAACCGCTGGACGCTCGGCGACGACTTCCTGACGAGCACCCTGAAGGTGCCGGCCGAGAAGCTCGCCGACCCGACCTTCGAGCTGCTGCCGCACCTCGGCTTCACCAAGCGCGACATCGAGGCCGCCAACACCCATATCTGCGGGGCGATGACGCTGGAGGGCGCTCCTCACCTCAAGACAGAGCACTACGCGGTGTTCGACTGCGCCAACCCCTGCGGGCGCATCGGAAAGCGCTACCTCTCGGTCGAGAGCCACATCCGCATGATGGCCGCGGCCCAGCCCTTCATCTCTGGGGCGATCTCCAAGACCATCAACATGCCGAACGACGCGACCGTCGAGGATTGTAAGGCGGCTTATCTGCTGTCCTGGCGCCTCGCGCTCAAGGCCAACGCCCTCTACCGCGACGGCTCGAAGCTGTCGCAGCCCCTCAACGCCGCCCTGGTCTCGGACGACGAGGAAGAGGCCGACGAGGGTGTCGAGGCGCTGATCCAGGCGCCGGCCGCCGCCAAGGCTGCTCTGGCCGCCGAGAAGATCGTCGAGCGGGTGATCGAGCGCGTCGAGCGCATCCGCTCCCGCGAGAAGCTACCGGCCCGGCGCAAGGGCTACACGCAGAAGGCGGTGGTGGGCGGCCACAAGGTGTACTTGCGCACTGGCGAGTACGACGACGGGCGGCTGGGCGAGATCTTCATCGACATGCACAAGGAGGGCGCGACCTTCCGGAGCCTGATGAACAACTTCGCCATCGCGATCTCGCTCGGCCTCCAGTACGGCGTGCCGCTGGAGGAGTACGTCGAGGCCTTCACCTTCACCCGCTTCGAGCCGGCGGGCTTCGTGCAGGGCAACGACGCGATCAAGAACGCCACGTCGCTCCTCGATTACGTCTTCCGCGAGCTGGCGGTCTCGTATCTCGGCCGGGCAGACCTCGCCCACGTCAACCCGAACGAGATCGGCGGCACGGTGATCGGCGGCGGCGAGAGCGGCGACACCACCCGCGACGCGGCGAAGCCCGCGCCCGCGGCGGCCATCGTCTCCCGCGGCCTCGTGCGCGGCTCGGCCGACCGGCTCACCCTGATCCAGGGCGGCCCGGCCGGCGGCACGGTCGGGGTCGGCGCGGGCTCGGCGGGCCAGAGCGCACCGGCCGGCGGCACAGTCCACGCGCTGCGCGGCGCAACCGCGCTGAAGGCGGAGCCGGCCGCGGCGATCGAGACGCTGCCCTTCGCGCAAGCGGAGCCCGCCGAGCGCAGCGTCGCGGACCGCCGGGCCGAGGCCAAGATGAAGGGCTATGTCGGCGAGGCCTGCCCCGAATGCGCGAACTTCACGCTGGTCCGCAACGGCACCTGCCTGAAGTGCGACACCTGCGGTGGCACGACCGGCTGCTCGTAACCTCGCCGGCCTGCTGCCGAGGGGCGTGTCTGCGGATCATCGCCCCTCGGCAGAACCTGCCGAGATCGCTCCGGGCCTTGCCTTCCAGCAGAGGCGGGACCTCGGTGGCTCGCGCAAGCGTCCATTTGCTCCGAGCGCACATCGGCGCTAGCCTCCTCGGGACGCGAACGCGACCGATTTGCGCGGCGAGCGATCCGATGTCTCACGAAGCGCTCATCTCCCTTGCCCTTGCCGCCGGCTTCACCTTGGGCTGTCTCGGCATCCATCGTGCCCGCCGACATCCGGATGCCGTTGCGCTGACCCTGATCCTGCTCTTCGGCCTGCTGGCGACACTGTATGTCGGCCGCTACGCTCACATGAACGGCCATCGTACCGCCGAACATGCGGGGCCCGACCACAACTGGACGGCAGAGCTGAAGCCCCGGATGCTGTGAGCGATCTTCCGACCGCAGCCCCCACCGCCCGATAGGGCCACGCATACTGTTCCGCTTCGGCCAGGCAGGCTCCTGCGCCGCTCCGGCCCACAGGCGTTCGGCGCCTCACACAATCGCGCCGGCCCATCCTGCGAACAGCCCGGCGGCGAGCCAGCCTCCGAAGAGCAGGACAGATACCTCGATCGGGTCGCGCCAAGCGCTCCAAACCTCGACCGCCGCCGCAATCCTGCCGATCTTTCGCATCGCAACCCCCGTCTCGTCCTCCGATTGACTGAATAGCGAAGCTTGAGGCCCGCACCACACCGCGTTGGTGGGTAATCCTTTCGGATGATGTCAGCCCCCTGGTCGCGGGGCGCCGTCCCGCGCTCTCCGACGACCCGGAACCGCCCGGGACTTCGGCGCGCGATACGGCTCTGATTGCGCGGGCATCCGGACCATCGTCCCGGCGCGACCGCGATCGACGGAGGGCCCATGCGCGCGGGCGGGACGACCGGCGCAGCCACCGAGCCCCGCCCCGTTGTATGCGAAGGTGTGCAGGGCCCGTCGTGGGCGGCGCCGTCGACGAGCATCGAGGCGCCGTCGAATCGGATGGTCCGACCCGAGCAGCAGGTCGGCGACGCAGGGGCCAGCGTCCCGACCTGCCGGCCGCCGGCATAACCTGATCGGGCCAAGCACAGCGACGTCCCAGGCTGTGCCGTCCGCGCTCACTCCGCAAGGCGTTCGCTCCGGATCTTCCGGGGCATCGCCGATCCGGACGTCGGCGATGCCGAGCCGCGCATCGCCTCCCCATCCGCGTCGCCGCTCCAATCGGCCGGCGGATCAGATGACCGTCGCCGGGTGATCCGCGCAGGCCCCCGCTCCGACGTATCCGCGACACGTGCGCTCGCGCACGCGGAGACTGGCATGCCAAGTGCTAATTTAGATCTCGCCCTTACGGGCGTTTCCTCCCAAGACTTCGGCCCGCCCGGCACCGCCGCGGCGGGCATTTTCTTTCCGCTCCCGTCGAACCGTACGGCTTCCGCCAGCGGAAGCCCCATCGTGCTTGCTCGGAACGGTTTGCGCATCCTTGCCGTTGCGTGGCGGCAACGCGGGGCGGAGCAGGATCCGCGATCCCCTCACCGACCACGGAACGAGAGAGCGCCCATGAACAAGCTCATCCGGAGCACGATGACGGCTGCCCTGCTGACGGCAGGCGCGACGATGGCCTTCGCCCAGGGGGGCGCCGCCGGAGGCGCTTCCGGTGGCGCCGGTGCCGGGACGGCAGGCGGCGGAGCGGGTGTCGGCGGCGGAGCGGGTGTCGGCGGCGGTGCAGGGGCTGGCGGTGCCGGGCCAGCCGCTCCGGGCGGCGGGGCCGGCATGCGCGGTGGGGCGCCCGGTGGCGAGGCCGGTGGCACGCGTAGTGGCACCGCGAGCGAGCCGCGGGGCGGTGGAAGCGAGGGACGTCCCGCAGCGGGCGAACGTGGCGGTACTGCCGAGCGAGACGGTGCCGAACGCGGCGCGGCGGGCGAGCGTCCCGGTGCGGCGCAGCGC
>NZ_LSIX01000442.1:0-4268 GCF_001556475.1 Methylobacterium sp. CCH5-D2
GGGAGGGCGTGTTCGGGATCGGGGGTAGCGCATGTCCTCCCTCAGCAGCGCCTGGTCCCGCTCGCGGCCGCACCTGCTCCTCGCACTGCCCGGCCTGCTCCTCGCGGGCGCGCTCGTCGCGGGCGGGCTGTCCTGGCGGGCGCAGGCCACCAACCGCGACATCGCCGCGCTGGAGGCCAACCACGACCGCCCGGTGACGACCGAGGCCCCGGCCCAGCTCATCCTGGCCCGCGTGCTCCAGCTCGCCCGCCGCGACGCCACCGAGGCGATGGAGCCCCTCGTCGCCGCCCTCGAATCCCGCGATGCCCCGGCCCTCCTCGCCCGCGCCCGCTACGCGCTCGGCAACGCGCGCCTGCGCCGCGCCCTCGACTTGATCGAGCGCGGTCAGCTCGACCCGGCCGGCCCGCTGATCGTGCTGGCCCGGCAGGAATACCGCCGCGCCCTCCAGGCCCGGCCCGCGTTCTGGGACGCCAAGTTCAACCTCGACGTCGCCTCCCGGCTGATCCGCGATTTCCCCGAACTGGATCGCCAGATCGGCGACGAGCTGAAGGCCGAGCCCAAGAAGATCTGGACCGACATCCCCGGCCAGCCGCGGGGGGCGCCGTGAGCGCCCGGCCGCCCTGGCGGCGCAACCTGCGCGACGCCCGCTTCCGGATGCTCGCCGCCGCGCTCGCCCTGGCGCTCGCGACCGCCTGGGTGCCGCCGCTGCCGCTCACCCGGACCGGCGTGCAGGTGCTGGCGGTGGTCGACATCACCGGCAGCATGAACGTGCGCGACTACGCGGCGGGCGGCCAGCCGCAGAGCCGGCTGGAGGCCGCAAAGGCGGCGCTGCGCCACCTGCTCGCGGGCCTGCCCTGCGGCTCCCGGCTGGCGCTCGGCTTGTTCACCGAGCGGCGGCCGTTCCTGCTCTTCGCGCCCGTCGAGGTCTGCGAGAACTTCGCGCCGCTCGACGGCGCCATCGCGGCGCTCGATTGGCGCATGGCCTGGGAGGCCGACAGCCGCATCACCGCCGGGCTCGACCGCGCGATCGCGATGGCGGGCGAGATCGGCACCGACCTCGTCTTCGTCACGGACGGGCAGGAGGCGCCGCCGCTCCGGGCCGGCGCGCTGCCGCCCTTCGAGGGGCAGCCCGGTGCGGTGCGGGGGCTGATCGTGGGCGCGGGCGGCTACGGCCTCTCGCCGATCCCGAAGTACAACGACCGCGGCCGCGAGACCGGCTTCTACGGCGAGACCGACGTGCAGCAGGAGAACCGCTTCGGCCCGCCCCCGGCCGACGCCGAATCGCGCGAGGGCTACAACCCGAGGAACGCCCCGTTCGGCGCCGCGGCCGCGGGCGGCACCGAACACCTCTCGTCGGTGCGCGAGCCCCACCTGAAGGCGCTCGCCGACCGCACCGGCCTCGCCTACGCCCATCTCGACGGGCCGGCCTCGCTCGATGCGCCCCTGCGGGCGGTCGCTACACGGAGCCCGGTGGCCGGGCGGCTCGACCTGCGGCCGTACCTCGGCGCCGCCGCCCTCGTCCTCGTGCTCGCGGCCTTCCTGGCCGCGCCGCTGCGCGCCCTCACGATGCGCGTTCCCACCCCGCGAAAGGCCTGATCCTGCATGCGCCTCACCCTGCCGACGCTCGTCCTCGCTTTTCTCCCCGGCCTCGCGCCGGTCGCGACGCTCGCCCACGGCCCGACGCCCCAGAAGGTCGAGCAGACGGTCACCATCGCGGCGCCCCCGGCCGCGGTCTGGAAGGTGGTCGGGCCGTTCGGCACTATCGGCGCATGGCATCCGGACGTGGCCAAGGTCGAGGCCACGGGCGGCGACGCCAGCGGCGCGAGCCGCAAGGTGACGCTGAAGAGCGGAGGCACCCTCGACGAGGGCCTCGACGAGTGGAAGGCCGACGCGATGACCTATTCGTACCGGATGGGCGAGCCCGACCTGAAGGCGCTGCCGGTCTCCTCCTACTCGGCCACCGTCACGGTGACGCCGGACGGCCAGGGCGCGAAGGTCTCCTGGGCCGGGCGGTTCTACCGCGGCGACACCGGCAACGAGCCGCCGGAGGAGCTGAGCGACGCCGCCGGCCACGCCGCGATGGCGCGCTACTTCGCCGACGGGCTGAAAGGCCTGAAGGCCAAGGTCGAGGGGACGCGGTGAGACTCGGCCCGGCCGGGCTCGCGGCGGCGCTCGCTCTCGCGCTCTGCGCCCCGCGGGGCGAGGCGGCCGTCTACGTGGCGAGCCAGGACGGCGGCGCGCTGACCGAGGTCGGCGACGCCTCCGAGCCGGCGCCCGTCGCCGTCGGCGCCGGCCCGGCCGGCCTCGCGGCGGGGCCGGACGGCACGCTCTACCTCACCCATCCCGACCGCCGCACGATCACTGCGGTCGCGCCCGGCGGAGCGCGGGTGCTGCGGCAGCTGCCCTTCGCCGGCCAGCCCTTCGGCATCGCGGTCTCGGGCGACGGCGCCAAGCTTTTCGTCGGCGACTGGCAGGGCGGGCGGCTGGTGCGGATCGACGCCGCGAGCGGCGCGCGCGAGGCCGAGGCCGCGGTCGGGCCCGAGCCCGCCGGGCTGGTGGCGGACGCGGCCGGGCGCCTCTACGTGGCCGAGCGCGGCGGCGATTCGGTCGCGGTGGTGGACGGGGCCACGATGACCCGCCTCGCCCGCGTGCCCGTGGGCCGGGCACCCTTCGCGCTCGGGCTATCGGCGGACGGGCACCGCCTCTATGTCGGCAACGTGCGCAGCAACGACCTCACGGCGATCGACACCGCCGCGCTCGAGGCCCTCGCGACGAGGCCCGCCGGGCGCAGCCCCTACGGTGTCGCGGTCCACGGCGAGCGGATCCTGGTGACGAACCAGGAATCGGCCAGCGTCTCGGTGCTCGACGCGGATCTCGCGATCACGGCCACGATTCCGGTGGGCCGCTATCCGGAGGGGATCGCGGTCGAGGGCGCGCGCGCCTACGTGGCGAACTGGTTCTCGGACGACGTCTCGGTGATCGATCTCGCGCAGATGCGCGAGGTGGCCCGGCGCAAGGTGCCGGGCGGGCCGCGCGCCGCCGTGGCGCTGCCGGCCGGGGCCGGGCGGTGACGACCCTGCGCGCCCTCGCGCTCCTCGGGGCCGTCGCGCTCCCGCTCGCCGGCTGCGGCGGCGAGGAGGAGCGGGAGCGCGAGCCCGGCGCCATCGCGGCGCGCAGCGACCGGGCGGCCCCCGAGACCGCGTGGCTCTCGCCCACCGACCGGACCGAGCCGGCGGTCTGGCTCGCCCGGCACGCGGCCGGCGGCCAGCCGGTCGATCCGTCCGCGCTCGTGGCGCTGCGGGCGAGCCTCGCGGAGGCGCGCGGGCGCTTCGTCGAGGATCCCCGCATGGTCGCCAACCGCACGATGCAGCTCGAGGCGATGCTCGCCGAGATCCGGGTCGCGGAGAGCCCGGCCGCCTTGATAGCCGATCTCGCCGGGGTCGCGGCCGCGAGCGGGCGGCGCCAGCTCTACGGCGAGATGTGCCAGCACTACGTCACGGTGCGGCGCGACGGGCACTCCCGCGAGGCGGCGCTGGCGCGCCTGCGCGAGCGCTACGCCGCGCAGGCCCGGTGAGGAGGGCGCGGTGACGGGCGTCCTGATCGTGGACGATCACCCGGTGATCCTGCAGGGCTTCCGGCGGGTGGTCGAGGATGCGGGCGTCGCCATGATCCTCGAGGCGGCAGACCCGGTCTCGGGCTACCGGCTGTTCCACCGCATCCGCCCGCAGGTGGCGGTGGTCGATCTGGCCTTCCGGGGCAGCGGGCTCGCGGGGCTCGCGCTGATCCGGCGCATGCGCGCGCTCGAGCCGCGCGCCCGCATCCTCGCCTTCAGCATGCACCGCGACCCCGTCATCGCGGCGCGCGCGCTGGAAGCGGGCGCCATCGGCTACGTCTTCAAGGACCTGCCGGTGGGCGATTTCCTGGCGGCCTTCGACGCCGTCCGGGCGGGCCGCCCCTACCTGCCCCACCGCCTCGCGACGCAGATCGCGGGTCTCGGCGCGGCCTCGGAGCCGTCGCGCTACGACACGCTGAGCGCGCGCGAGATCCAGGTCTCGATCCTGCTCCGGGAGGGGCGCGACTACCGCTTCATCGCCGACAACCTGTCGATCGGCTACCGGTCGGTGGTCAACACCTGCGCGTCGATCCGGAAGAAGCTCGGCGCCCGCACGCAGGCGGAGTTGCTCGGGATGATCCTCGCCGTGGAGGATCTCGGCTCGCACGGGTGATGCACCGCGCGTTCTCCCTCCCCCGCGGGAGGGGGAGGGAGG
>NZ_LSIX01000443.1:0-831 GCF_001556475.1 Methylobacterium sp. CCH5-D2
GGGCACGGCCCGGTCGAGGGCCGCGTCGGCGGCCGCGAGGGCGGAGGTGTCGAGGTCGAGCACCGCGAGGCGCGGACGGCCCGGCGGCAGGCCGTCGCCCGATCCCGCGGCCCGGCAGGCCGCGACCAGCCCGATCGCCCGCGCGAGCGCCCGGCGCTCGGCCGGGCGATCCGACAGCAGGAGGACGAAACCTTCGTCCGGGATCTGGGCGCCCAGTGCCACGTCAGCGCCCTCGGGTCGCCTGGATCAACGATTTGTTGACCCTATCACCAAAATGGTGAGCGAAACCTTGCGCCGAGCGCGCCGTGATAGCGCTCGGCCCGTCCCCGCGGGCGCTTCGCGGTGTCCGGTGGCGTCAGGCGTAGCGGCCGGCCGGCACGGCCGGGTAGCGGGCGTGAACCTTGCGCACGTCCTGGCGCTCGTCCCGGGGCGCCTCGAACAGGTCGGCCACCTTGACGACCAGGAGAATCTGGACCCCGACGACCAGGACGGCGAGCGCGGCGAGGATGAAGGGCAGGGCAAGGAACATGGGTTCGGACCGAGCGTGCTTGAGCGGTGATGTTGCACCGCCGTAATCGCATGCTGCATTGCACTTTGGCATGCCAAGCTTGGCATGCCAATTATGCCCGCGGCGCATGGATGATCGCCCGACCTCTGGGTGTGTTACGGGATTCCGGTATCCGAGAAGGCTGGGGCGCGCAGGACGCGTGACACGGCCTCCGGTCGATCGGTTCGGCCGCGTGCGGTGAACCGTGCCGTGCCACCTCTCCCACAGGGCAGGGCGATCGCATATGCCGAGCGAGCCTAACCCCGGTCAGGCGCGGGTCCCCT
>NZ_LSIX01000043.1:0-207 GCF_001556475.1 Methylobacterium sp. CCH5-D2
GCCCGCCGCTTCGCCCGCGAGATCCCGCTGCGCTCCTTCGTGCAGCTGCAGGGCGCCGGGACGCCGGGGGCCGAGCGGGCGATCCTCGTCGGCGGCACGGCCAGCGGCGGCGAGGTCGCGCTCGATCCCGATCAGCTCGCCCAGGGGATCTACCGGCCGGGCGAGATCCTGCCGGGGGCCGGCAACCGGGGCGGGGTGGGCCCGCTC
>NZ_LSIX01000444.1:0-8709 GCF_001556475.1 Methylobacterium sp. CCH5-D2
CCCCCGAAACGGGCGCCAGCCATGGCCGGCAGCCCAGCCGCAGCGCGAGCGCCGCAGAGGCGGTCTCCCTAGCACATCCGGGCGCCGAGCGCCCCCCCTTTGATCGCGAGATCGCCATGACCGACTGGAAGCGGATTCTCCGCGCCGTCGCGCCGAACGCGCGCGCCGACATCATTGCGGCCTTCGCGGCCGACGACGCGCTCCTCTCCGACACGCTCGATTCGCCGCTCCGGATCGCGCACTTCCTCGCGCAGGTCGTGCCGGAGAGCCAGTCCCTCACCCGGCTCGAGGAGAACCTGAGTTACTCGGCAGAGCGGCTCTGCAAGGTCTGGCCGAAACGCTTTCCCACGCTAGCCGCCGCCAAGCCGTTCGCGAAGAACCCGAAGGCGCTCGCCGAACGGGTCTATGGCGGCCGCGAGGGTAACGTGCATCCGGGAGACGGCTGGCTGTTTCGCGGCCGCGGTCTCGGGATGCTGACCTTCCGGAACAACTACCGGGCCCACGGCTTCGAGGCGAACCCGGGCGCGCTCTCCCAGCCACGCGTCGCGCTGCGCACGGCCCTCAGCTTCTGGGTCGCGAACGACTGCGCCGCCTACGCCGACCGGGACGACGTCGTCGGCCTGCGGCGGGTCTGGAACGGCGGGCAGATCGGCATCGCCGAGACCCGGGCGACGCTCGCCAAGGCCAAGGCCGTGCTGCGCACGCTCCCGGCCCAGGCGAAGCTGAAGGCCCTGCGCTACCCGGTCGGCGCGGTGGACGGCGATCACGGCGACCGCACCACCGGCGCCGTGCAACTCCTGCAGAAGCGGTCCGGCCTGCCGGTCACGGGCGAGCTCGACGACGATACGCTCGCCGCCCTCGACACCGCCGAGCCGCTCACGGTGCCGAAGAAGGACGCGGACCTCTCCAAGAGCCGCACCGTCCAGGGCGCGGGCGTCGCCGGCACCTTCGGGTTCGCCGAACTCGCCCAGAGCGCGGGCGAACTGAAGGACCAGGCCGAGAGCGCCCACGCGCAGATCTCGGCCGGGACCGTCTTCGGCCTCGTCATGGGTGGGCTGATCCTCGCGGGCGCCGCCTACGCGATCTACGCGCGCTGGGACGACGCCGGCCGGCCGCTCCCGAGCTTCCTCGTCCGTCGATTCCCCCGCCTCACCGGAGTCTCCGCCTGATGTTCGACTTCTCGCCCAGTGCGATCCTCCTCGCGCAGCCCTGGCTCGCGCCGCTCTACGTGGCGTGGCTCGCCTTCGCGCCCGCCGCGTGGTCGCTCGCCGCGGTCGGCGGCGCGCTGGTCGCCGCCTCGCTCCTCGGCGCCGCGTGGCTGCCGGGCTTCATCCGGCGCCCTGCGCTCTGGGGCGGGGTCGCCGCCATCGTCGTCGGGCTCGGCTGGCAGGCGGTGCAGGCTGAGGCCGTGCGCCGAACCGAGCGCGCCGCGCACGAACTCAGCCTCGCCGCCGAGCGGGCCCGCACGGAGCAGGCCGAGCAGATCACCCGCGACATCGCCGGCCAGGCCGTGAAGGACCTCGACGCCGAGCAACGCGCCAACGCCAAGCTGAAGGAACTCCTCCGTGATGCCCAGACGCGCCCGGGTGCCGATCGCCCTCTGCTCTCTCGCGACGATGCTCGCCGGCTGCGTGGGCTCTGAGCGGCCCGCACCGCTCGACCTGCGCGCGCCCGAAATTCGGATCACGCTGCCTGCAGCGCCCGAAAGCGTCGGACCGTGCCTCGCCCGCAGCTTCCCCGACATTCCGGACAGGGCCCTGAACCGCGTCGACCTGATGCGGATCATCGGCGAGGCGAAGCTCCAGGATCGCATGAAGGCGGCCTGCGGCGCGCGCGCAGTCGCGTGGATTGAGAAGGTCCGCGCCGCCTACGCCCGCTGACGACCCCTCTCCCTAATCGGGAGAGGGCCCCGCCCTCCCCACGCTGCGGGGGAGGCACACAAGCGCCCGCCGAGACGGAGCGCCCATCGCCCGTCTTCGGGATCATCGCCGTGACCACACAGCACATGCAGCAACAGCAACAGCAGCCCTTCGGGCCCGGGGGCGACTACGCCGAGCGACTCGTCCGCGTCGAGCGCGATGTCGCCGGGCTGAAGGAGGGGATGAGCAACCTCGCCACGACCGTCGACAAGGGCTTCCGGGAACTCACGGGCGACCTGAAGGCCCGGTCCGGCATCAACTGGGCTCCGATCTCCATCCTCGTCACGGTGCTCGGCCTGATCGGCACCGGGGGCGTCGCCTACCTGAACGCCGGGCAATCCCGGCTTGAGGTGGCGATCAGCAAGCAGGAGTTGCGAGCCGAGCGCTTCGTGCCGCGCGAGGATCTCGAGGCCCGGTTCACCACTCTCGGCCAGCGGCGCGACGATCTTCAACGCCTGAGCGATGCTCGGGTCGAGCGGATTGAGCGCGACGTTGAGGCCCTGTCGAAGCAGGTGGTCCCCCGGGGCGAACACGAGCAGACCTGGGCCGGCCAGCGCTCGCGCGATGACGGTCTCCAGCGCCAACTCGACACGCTGCGCCAGGAGCTCGCCTCGCTGAACACCCCTCGGGACACGATCCAGAGCATCATGCGCCGCCTGGACGAGATCGAGCGCCGCCGCACCGCGCCCTGACGACCCCAGGCGCGCGGGCCCGCCCCGCGCCTGCCCCTCCCCGCTTCCCCTCCCGAGGATTCCCGATGCCCGCAGCGCGCTCCGCTCCGGCCGACCTGGATCAGGCGCGCCGCGAGGTCGATACCGTCACGGCCTGCCTGCGGGAGGGCTTCCCGCCCGTCTCCCCGGCGGGCTGCACCACGACCAAGAGCGCGGTACGGGTGGCGGCGGACCGGCTCGGCGTGGATCGCCGCTCGCTGGCGGAGCGGATCGGGACGCCGGAGCGGCCCGGGTCGCACGCGCGGCGGTTCGACGGGCTTGCTCCCGACTGGTCGGCCTACGCGAAGGGCCAGGCGGAGCGGGGCGAGCTCGGCACGAAGCCCGTGCTGCCGGGTTTTGTGATCCGCGAAACAGTCACGAGGCTCGACAAGCACGGCGCCTACGCGGGTGAGACTATCCGGCAGGCGCCGGCCACCGGTGGGCCCTACGAACTGCCGACCGGGTTCAAGCTGAAGCGCGTCACCGCGAAGGTCGACGCGCACGGGCGGCTGCAGACGCAGTGGCTGAAGGGTGCGGAGGACGCGTTCGACCCGCTCGCCTTCGCGGCCGAGCTGCGGGCGGCGATGCTGGACGCGCGGGGCTCCGCCCCGATGGCATCGGCGCCGGCCGCTCGGGATGATGATCTGCTCACCGTCTACGTCGTCCCCGACCTCCATTTGGGTATGCTGGCTCACGGTCAGGAATGCGGTGAGGACTACGACCTCCGCATCGCCGCCGCGATGATGCGCCGGGAGATGGACCGGCTGCTCAGCATGGCGCCACCCTCCCGGCACGCCGTCGTGCTGTTCCTGGGCGACTTCTTTCACGCCAACGACCAGAAGAACGCCACGCCGCGCAGCGGGCACACGCTGGACGTCGATTCCCGCTGGCGGAAAACCTACGGCGTCGGCGCGCGCGTCGCGATCGGTGCGGCCACCGCGGTCGCGGAGCGGCACGAGCTTGTCGAGGTAGCCATGCTACCCGGCAACCACGACGAGGACGCGGCCCTGACGCTCGCCGTAGCGCTGGAGCTCTACTTCGAAGAGCACCCCCGCATTGAGGTCGCGAGCGGCTCAGGCATCCACTGGTTCCGGCGCTTCGGGAAATGCCTGCTCGGGGCGACCCACGGCCACACGATGACCCCAGACCGCATGGCGATGATGCTCGCCACCGACCGGGCGAAGGACTGGGGCGAGACCGAGCACCGGCACATGCTATTCGGGCACATACACCACGCCACGGCGAAGGAGGTCGGTCCGGTCCGCGTCGAGTCGTTCTCGACCCCGGCGGCGAAGGACGCCTACGCGGCGGCCGGCGGCTACCGCTCCACGCGCGCCCTGAACGCCGTCACCTTCCACCGAGAGGACGGCGAGGTCTGCCGGCACCGGGTGAACATCCGCGCAGCAGCCGGCGAGGCTGCGCGGGCGCCGGATTTGAGGATGGCCGCGTGAGCTTCCGCCTCGTCATCGTCGAGTCCCCGTTCGCGGGCCGCGGCGACACGCCGGAGACACGGGCCGCCGACCAAGCGCGGAACATCGCCTACGCCCGGGCGGCGATGGCAGACTGCCTCGCGAGGAACGAGGCACCGTTCGCCTCGCACGCGCTCTACACCCTCCCGGGCGTGCTGAACGACGACGATCCGGCCGAGCGGCGCCTGGGCATCGCGGCCGGCCTCGCCTGGGGCGAGCGCGCGGACGCGACGGTCGTGTTCACCGACCGCGGACTCACCCCCGGCATGCGCGAGGGCATCGACCGCGCCCGCATCGCCCGTCGGCCTGTCGAGATGCGCTCGCTCCCCGGATGGAAGGACCCCGCATGATCATCGGCCTCACCGCACCGGCTGGGGCCGGCAAGTCCCTCGCCGCCGCCTACCTCGCCGAGCGCCACGGCTTCGCCCGCGTGCGCTTCGCCGATCCGCTGAAGGCGATGCTGCGGGCGTTTTACGTGTTGCTGGATCTGTCGGACACCGAGATCGATCGGCGGATCGAGGGCGACCTGAAGGAGGCACCGGACCCGGACCTGTGCGGACGAACGCCGCGCCGGGCAATGCAGACCCTCGGCTCCGACTGGGCACGAGACCTCATCGGCCGCGATCTGTGGACCCGCTCGTGGGCGAACCGGTCCGATCTCGCCCTGATCTCGGGTCGATCCGTCGTTGCCGAGGATGTCCGCTACGCCAACGAGGCGGAGACGATGCGGGCCCGCGGTGGCATCGTCGTGCGGATCGTCCGCCCGGATGCCGAGAGCGCCCGGCCCGGCGCCGCCGGTCACGCCAGCGAGGCGATGGACTTCCCCGCCGACATCACGATCCGGAACGATGGCACGCCGGAAGTGCTGTTCGCCCGGCTCGACGGAGTGATCCGGCGCTTCGCCCTGCCGCGCGCCGCCTGATCTCCCCTCCCCCTGCGCGTCGCGGTGGAGCGACCGGCCGATCGCCGTAAGACCGACCTCTTCTGTATAGACGCGCACGCGCCGCACGGCTCCTTAATGGGGGCCGTGCGGCGCTTTTTGCGTTCTAGGGGAGCCCGCAGGCGCGCCGCGTCGCAGCGACCCATTCCTCGCGCTGGTCCGGGGTCATCATCTCCCACGCGATGATCACGGCCACGAGATGCTGGGGCACGTCGCCCTGCTCGCCGCGTATCTGCCGGGAGATCGTGTTCGGTGGTCGCCCGAGCAGCCGTGCGAGCGTGACCTGTGAAAGGCCAGTTGCCTTCGCCCGTCGCTGCCAAGGTTCGTTGTCCATGGCCTGGCGCCCTACCGCACGACGATCCGCCTCGCAATTAGTCATCATGAAGTTGATTTTCAGCCTTGCTCGCATGGCGCGTGCTGACTAATAATCTACACCACGTTGATTGTTCAAGGTGTACGCTGTAGATGAGGCACCGCCAACCTGCTTTGTGCGATTGTGGGGAGCATCTCTGGATGCCGCTCACCAGGGGCTTCGTCGGTCTGGCGGACCCCAGCGACATCACTGCGGTGAGTGATCACGTTTGGCACGCTAATTTTCCAAAGCACGCAAGGTCAGCCTACGTGTGTACGAATGTGTCCAAACGGCCTATGTCTCTGCATAGGATGCTTATATCTGCCGCGCCTGGGGAGATTGTCGATCATATCAACGGAAACGGCTGCGACAATCGCAGGGCCAACTTGCGGCTCTGCACTCATGCTGAAAACATGAGAAATAGGAAGAAGTCCCGCGGCGGGAATAGCAAGCACAAGGGCATATACTACGAACCCAATAAGCAGCTTTGGCGCGCAGAGATCAAATTCCAAGGCAAAAAGATCCGACTTGGGCGATACAAATCAGCGGACGACGCCGCGCTCGCATACAGGGCGGCGGCACAACGTTACCACGGCAACTTTGCACGCCTGGAATAGTCCTCCCAGCCACCTTCACCAGAAAGGCGATGGAATACAGGTGCGTGGGGGCAGGAGGGGACGGCGATGGGAGCAACCTGCCCGATCTGCGGCGATCCGCGTGCTTACCCGCTATGGCTGGATAAGGAGCCGCCGTTAGCGTGCGCCGCAGATCGATCCTGGCACGCGGGAGGCCCAGTAACGATCAAGAGCGTTGCCGAGTGCCCAACGCAGATGGCTCGCGCTCGACAGGCGGCCGAGCGACGCCGCCTTTGCCCGGATGCCTTCGACGCGAACGGCAACATGCTGCCGGGCCAACTCGCCCGCGTACTACAAGCCTACGTAGAGGCGCACCCCGGCGAGCCGTTGAAACTCTGAAGGCGAGAGGGGGCTCCCTCACCCGCCCAAGCTCTCGGCGAAGTCGTCCGGCACCTCGCCGAACCGACCCAAGATCGTCGCGCTCTCCAACTCGCCCGTCTCGTCATCCGCCACGATGCTGAGCGCCGCGGTGCCGGGCGTGCGGCCGGCCATCGCCTCCGCGCGCTTGAGGGCGCCGCTCGCGGTCGGGGCCTGGATCTGCTCACCGGGCGAGAGCCGCTTCCGCTTCAGCACGAAGGTCTGGACGAGGTGGGTGGTTCGCATGCCCATCGCTTGGGTTCCCTACTGCCAAGCCCCGATCCGGGGTTTTCCACGATGTCCACAGGCTGAGGTGCTAACCGCAGAGCCGCGTTGACCGGGACGATCCATCCTGTTTGTTCTCTCTATGTTCTGCAAGGAGAGGCAAGCGGATGCATCGGCAGGCTGTGGACAACGATGCATCCGAGGTTGAGCGGATCGCTGCGGCGTACGCGCGAGCGGCGGGTGGCGACACCTGGGCAGCGCTCGTCCAGGCGGTCGCGGACGCGCTCACCGATCTCGCCGAGGCCGAGCGCCGGAGCCTGCGGCGCGACCAGCTCATCTCCCGGGGCTACGTGCGCGGTGCCGTGCTTGATACGAGCGAGCGCGCATGAGCCTGCGCCGGGTCACGGAACTGCCGGACGATGGCTTCGCCACGGTGCGTGTGCCGCTGCTGGGCCAACGGCTCTGCGCGGGCTTCCCCTCCCCTGCCGACGACTTCCTCGAGGGTGCGCTGGAACTGCCCCGCTGGCTGGTGCCGAACCCGCCCGCCACCTTCCTCTGGCAGATCAGCGGGGAGTCGATGCGCGGCGCCGGCATCTTCGACGGGGATCTCGCCATCGTCGATCGCAGCCTGAAGGCCGGGCACGACTGCGTGGTCGTGGCCGTCGTCAACGGGCAGATGTCGATCAAGCGGCTCATGATCGAGGGCAACCGCGCGCGGCTCGCCTTCGACAACCCCGACCTGCCTGCCTTCGCGGTCGAGGATCTGGAAGAGGCCGCGATCTGGGGCGTGGTCCGCTTCACGATCCGCTGGCACCTCGTGCGCGGGCAGCTCGGGCGATGAGCCGGGCTCTGGCGCTGATCGATGGCAACAGCTTCTACTGCTCCTGCGAGCGCGTGTTCGACCCCAAGCTCGCGGGCGTGCCCGTCATCGTGCTCTCGAACAACGACGGCTGCGCCATCGCCCGCACGGCCGAGGCTAAGGCGCTCGGGATCAAGATGGGCGATCCCTTCTTCAAGATCCGCGAGATGTGCCGCAGCCAGGGCGTGCGGGTGTTCTCCTCGAACTACACCCTCTACGGCGACATGAGCGCCCGCACGAACGCGGTGTACCGGGACTTCTCACCCCGGGTGGAGATCTACTCGATCGACGAGAGCTTCCTTGACCTCTCGGATCTGCGGGCAGACAGGCGCGTCGAGCTCGCCCGGGATCTGCGCGCCACCGTGCGCGCCTGGACCGGCATCCCGACCTGCGTGGGCATCGGCCCGACCAAGACGCTCGCTAAGCTCGCCAACCACATCGCGAAGACGGTGCCCGACCTGCAGGGCGTCTGCGACCTGACCGATCCGGTGGCTTACGACCACTGGCTCTGCCGCATCTCGGTTGCCGAGGTCTGGGGCATCGGTCGGGCCTCGCTCGCGAAGCTTGAAGCTCTGGGTGTCGACACCGTGGCGGACCTGCGCGACCTCGACCCGCGGCCGATACGCAAAGCGATGACGGTCGTGGGCGAGCGCATCATCCACGAGCTGCGCGGCCTCGCTTGCCTGCCGCTGGAGCTGATGCCGGCCCAGCGCAAGGGCTGCGCGGTCACCCGCTCGTTCTCCCGGCGGATCACCGACCGGGCCGAGCTGGAGCAGGCGGTCTCGGCGCACGCGACGCGGCTGGGCGAGAAGCTGCGCCGCGGCGGGCTTGCGACGAACCACGTCAGCGTCTTCTACCACACCAGCGAACACGACCGGGGCGACCCGATGCGCTCGGTCTCCACGACCGTGAAGCTGCCGGAGGCGACGAGCGATACTCTCGCGCTGATCAAGGCGGCGCTGCTCGGTGTGGCCAAGACCTGGCGCGAGCCGGGCGAGCGGCCCTGGCGCTACGCGAAGGCCGGCGTGATCACCACCGACCTGATGCGGTTGGAGGACAGCCCGCGGGCGCTGATCGGGCAGATGGACCGAGAACGGTCTGGTCCGCTGATGGAGGCGATCGACGCCTGCAACGCGCGTTGGGGCGCGGGCTCGGTCGTGCCGGCACGAGCCGGCGTGCTGGAGAAGCGGGACTGGAGCACGAAGTTCGAGATGCGCACGCCGCGCTACACGACGCAGGTGAG
>NZ_LSIX01000445.1:0-417 GCF_001556475.1 Methylobacterium sp. CCH5-D2
GCGTGCGCGCCGAGATCGCGCTCAAGATCTTCGGCGAGGATCTCGACACCCTGCGGGGGCTGGCCGAGGACATCCGGCGGCGCGTGGCCGACATCCCGGGCATCGCCGACCTGCAGGTCGAGAAGCAGGTGCTGATCCCGCAACTCGAGATCCGCGTCGACTACGCCCGGGCCGCCCTCTACGGGGTGCAGCCGGCGGCCCTGGTGGAGCAGCTGAGCCGCCTCTCGAACGGCCAGGTCGTCTCGCGCGTGGTCGACGGCTACCGCCGCTTCGCCGTGGTGATGCGGCTGTCCGACACGATGCGCACCACCCAGCGCCTCGGCGACATGCTGGTCGAGACGCCCTCGGGCTGGGTGCCGGCGCGCCAGATCGCCGACATCCGCGAGACCGACGGGCCGAACCAGATCCTGCGCGAGA
>NZ_LSIX01000446.1:0-8431 GCF_001556475.1 Methylobacterium sp. CCH5-D2
GTCGAGGCACTGGCCGGCCCGCCGTTCCGCTGGTGACGTCCTCCGTCTCCTCGACCAGCCCCTGCTGCGCCACGAGGCGGCGGAAGTTCTGCTTGTGCAGCGGCGTGCCGGCCAGTGCCTCGACCGTGCGCTGAAGCTGGAGCAGGGTGAAGGCCGGCGGCATCAACTCGAACACGACCGGGCGGTACTTGATCTTGCCGCGCATCCGCCCGATCGCGGTGGCGAGGACCCGGCGGTGATCGAAGGCCATCGGCACCCCCGTCGGGTCGTTCGGCTGCGCCTGGCCCGCATTGCCCTGAGCCTCCGGAATCAGCCCGGCCTCGAACAGCAATTCGTAGCGCTCCAGAACCCGCTCGTCGCTCCAGGTGCCGCCGCCGAGCCCGAAGGTGAGCCCGAGCCGGTCGGCGCGCAGGCGGCGCAGCTTCGCCTCGGCCGGCTCCGCGGCCCAGGCCTCGAGTCGCGCCGCGATCGCGTCGAGTTGCGGCGGGCGGCTGCGGCGGAAATCCTCGTAGGGAAGGTAGCGGTACCAGTTCTGCCACGCCGCCTCGGCGAGCCCTGCCGGGCGCTCCTCGCGCACCAGGGCGAGGTAGGCGACGGAGAGCGAGTGCATGCCGCCGCCGCCGTCGCCTGAGCGGTCGCGGTCGCCGAAGGTGTAGAGCTGCTCGACATAGCCGAGGCGCTGGTGCGTCTGCCGCTCGACCCAGGCGCGCAGGCCGCGCTCCAGTGTGGCGTGTTCGGAGACGAGCGGACCGGCGGGCAGGCCGTCGCCGCGCCCCGGCGCCTGTCCGGGCACCCGGACGGTCAGGGCGCGCGGCTCGCCCTCGGTCGCCGCGACGATCACCGCGACGAGGCCGACGGAGGAGGGGTTCTCCACCGTGCGGGGAGGCTCGCGCCCCTCCGTGAACCGTACGCTCTCGACTCCGGACATGCTCGACATCGACAGGGAACGCGCAGGGCGAGACCTGCGAAGCTCTTAGCCGTACTTTGCCGGGTGGCGTCAACAAAGCGCAGGGCCAGCCTTGCAAAGCGCTCCCGCGCGAACCAAACCGCCCGAGGGTGCCGGGCGGCCGGGTCCCGCACGTTTCCCACAGCCAGCCCGCAGGAAGGCCGCGATGCACGTCAGCCCCCCCGTCGATCTGAGACTCTACGGGCTTCTCGACGTCGGCGTCTGCGGCGGCGACGGCGCGCGACTGGCCGCTATGGCGGCCGCCGCCGCGGCGGGCGGCTGTACCCTGCTCCAGTACCGCGAGAAGGATATCCCGGACGCTCGGGCCGCCCTGGCGCGGATCCGCGCGATCCGGGCGGCGCTCGGCGGCCGTGTGCCGCTCCTCGTCAACGACCGGGTCGATCTGGCGCTCGCGGCGGGCGCCGAGGGCGTGCACCTCGGCCAGAGCGACATGCACCCGTCCGACGCGCGGGCGCTCCTCGGCGCGGGCGCCATCGTCGGCCTCACCCTGAAGACCGCCGCGCAGGCGGACGAACTCTACCGTCTCCCGGTCGATTACGCCTGCATCGGCGGCGTCTTCGCGACTGGCAGCAAGGACAATCCCGATCCGCCGGTCGGCCTCGAAGGACTCACGCGCATCGTCTTCCGCGGTCGCCTTGCCCGGGGGGCCGCCTTCCCGCTCGGCGCCATCGCGGGGATCGATTCGAGCAACGCGGCCGCGGTGATCGCGGCGGGGGCCGACGGCATCGCGGTGATCTCGGCGCTGTTCGGCGCCGAGGCGGTCGAGGGCCGCGCGCGGGACCTGCGCGCCCGCGTGGACGTGGCACTCGCCGAGCGGGGCGCGCGATGATCGCCCTCACCATCGCGGGCTCGGATTCCGGCGGCGGTGCCGGCATCCAGGCCGACCTCAAGACCTTCTCGGCGCTCGGCGTCTACGGCGCCAGCGTGATCACTGCGCTGACCGCCCAGAACACGCTGGGCGTCCAGGCGATCCACGACGTGCCGCCGGATTTCGTCGGGGCCCAGTGCGACAGCGTCTTCTCCGACCTCGCGGTCGCCGCCGTGAAGATCGGCATGCTCGCGCGCGCGCGCGTGATCGACGCGGTAGCGGACGCGCTCGCGCGCCACGCCGCCGCGATCCCGGTCGTCCTCGATCCGGTGATGGTGGCCACGAGCGGCGACCGGCTCGTCGGCGACGACGCGGCGGCGGCGCTCCGGAGCACCCTCATGCCCCGGGCCGACCTGATCACCCCGAACCTGCCTGAGGCCGCAGCCCTCCTCGACGAGCCCGTGGCGAAGAGCGAGGCGGAGGCGGAAGCACAGGGCCGGCGGCTCGTCGGACTCGGCGCGCGGGCGGTCCTGATCAAGGGCGGCCATGCCGGGGGCAGCGAGAGCGTCGATCTTCTGGTGACGCAGGCCGGCATCCGGCGCTTCTCCGCGCCGCGCGCGCCCACGCGCAACACACACGGCACCGGCTGCACCCTGTCCGCAGCGGTCGCCGCCGGCCTCGCCCGTGGGCTCGCCCTGCCGGAGGCGGTCGAGGCGGCCAAGGCCTACGTGAGCGGCGCGATCGCGGCGGCCGACCGGCTGGCGATCGGCGCCGGGCACGGACCGGTCCACCACTTCTTCGCGCAGTGGCGGTGAGGCCGGCTCCCTCGCCTGGACGCCGGGGGGACGTTTGAACTATCGTACGTTCGTTCGAAGAACGGAACGAAGTGCGGGTTGTCGGCGGTCATGCAGGAACAGGCGGAACGGATCGAACGGGGTCGCACGCGCGACCTGCTCACCGGCGCCCAGGCCCTGTCGGGCCAGCTCGGCAAGACGATCCAGCGGCTGCGCAAGGCCTACAACCTCTCGCTTTCGGAACTCGCCGAGCAATCGGGCGTGGCGAAATCGATCATCAGCCAGATCGAGCGCAACGAAACCAACCCGACGCTGGCCACGATCTGGCGCCTGAGCCAGGCACTGGACGTCTCGATCGAGCGGGTGCTGGCGACCAACGACGAGGAGCCCTTCATCGAGAAGGCCTCCCGAGCGGACACGCCGATCCTCGTCTCGGAGGACGGGCGGGTGCGCCTCGCCATCATCGGCTGGGTCAAAACGATCGAGTGGCTGCAATGGTACGACGTCTCGGCCGATCCCGGCGGCGTGCTCGATTCCGACCCGCACCAGCGCGGCTCCGTCGAGTCGCTGTCGGTCCGCGAGGGCGTGTTCGAGGTCGAGGTCGCGGGCGTCGTGCAGACTGCGCGAGCGGGCGAGACCCTGCGCTACCGCTGCGACCGGCCGCACACGGTCCGCTGCGTCGGCGAGTTGCAGGGCCGCGCCACGATGGTGGTGATCATGAAGGCCGCGGTGATGGAGTAGGGGGCCCACCCCTCTCGATCGGGGCTCAGCGCCCGCTATTCACCCAGCGCACCACGTCGGCGAGCACAGTCCCCAGCGCCGCGTCGAGCGCCGCCGCGCCGTTGCCGGCATTGACCGCCTTGACGGGCACGCGCGCCGTGAAGACCCGGGCGGCGGTGACGCGGCCGGTGCCTTCCGCGATCAGCTTGGCCGAGAGATCGACCACCGCTTCGCCGGTGCCGGCGGAGACGTCGAAGGCGCGGATCTCGCTGATGAGCTGGTAGTCGGACGCCACCTTGTCGCTCGGCCGGCTGACCGAACGCAGGCGGCCGGAATTCTCCAGGCTCTGGATGAGACGCGTCTGGATCAGGCGCGGCAGACGGTCGGCCCACTGCCCGCCGCCGAGGAACGAGAGGGAGCCGCCGGGCTCGCGCACGATGATCCGGTCGGATTCGAAGGGCTGGATCCCGACGGGCTCGGCGACCACGATCGCGCGCCCCGCCATGGCGGGGCGGCCCGAAGGGGGGAGGGCGGCGAGATCGAAGGTGAGCGGCGCGCCGCCGCCGCCGCAGCCGCCGAGGAGCGGCGCGACCAGCGCGGCGGCCAGCGCGAGGGCCGGGAGGTTCTGCGTCATCCGGATTACCTAGCGGGATACCGGGGGCACCTGTGGACGGGCGCCGCACCGGCTGCAAGCTGTGCCATATAACGGCCCGGATTCACCGCCGGTGCCGTGCGTGCGGACACATGAGGCCGCACCGGGCCGGCTCTAACGGCCACCGTTGTATTCGGGCAACGACGGCTTGCCACCGAAGATGACCTGCGAGGGGTCGCGCTCGAGGCTCTTCACCGTGCGGTTCAGGGCGCCGAGCGTGCGCTGGCCGTCCGTGGACAGGGCCTCGACCTCGCGCCTGCCCGAGCCGGAGAGCCGGTTGAAGCTCGTCGCGATGTTGGCGGTGCGCTTGTCGAGGTTCTCCGATAGCGTCCGGAAGGCGCGGCCCGCGTCACGCACCGAGATCGCCGCCTCGCGCACCTCCGTGAAGGTGGAGGAGCCCTGCTGGCCGGAGGCCGAGCCGAGGAAGCCCTCGGCGCCCTTCAGCACGCCGTCGATGCGATCGGCCGAGGCACTCAGCTTGGCCGCCAGCGCCCGCGCGTCGTGCAGGCCGGCCTCGATGTCGGGGCTGGCATTCGCGAGCGCGCCCGAGAAGCGGTCGGCATTCTGGATGACGTGGTTCAGGCGCTCGCCGTCCACCGCCTTGACGAGGCCGGCGATCGAGGGACCGGCATCGGCCAGCGTCTTCGAGAAGGCCTCGACGTTGGCGAGCGTGCGGTTGATCGCGCCCTCGTTGCCGGCCACCACCTTGTCGAGGCGCTGGAGCACGTCGTCGGCGCGCTGGGCGATCTGCTTGGCCGCCGCCATCATGTCCTGGATATCGGAGGAATCGGCGAAGATCGTCGGCGGCTCGCCGTTCTGGCCGGGCTTCAGCGCGGGCGCGTCGGCGTTGCCGCCCGAGAGCGCGATCACCGAGACGCCGGTCAGCATCGCCGAATCGAGGCGGGCACGGGTGTCAGCGCGCAAGGGGGTCGCGGGCTCGACCTTGATCTGCGCGATCACGCGCCGCGGGTCCTGCGGCAGCAGGCTCACCTCCGTGACCTCGCCGACCTTGATGCCGTTGAAGGTCACGCTGGAGCCGCGCGACAGGCCGCCGACGCTGCCCGAGAACACGATCCGCACGCCCTGCGCGACCTGACGGGAGGAGCCGCCCGAGAGCCAGAACACGAAGCCGAAGCCGGCCAGGATCACCGCGAGGGTGAAGGCGCCGATGAGGGCGTAGTTCGCGCGCGTCTCCATGCTCAGCCTTTCATCCGAAGGTCGCGGACGGCGCGGTGCGGGGCCGCACGAAGCGCGGCATTCATCGGATCACACATGGACGTCACCCCCCGTGACGATCGCGCGGGCGCGCTTCCCGTGGAAGTAGGAGCGCAGCCAAGGGTGGTCGTGGGCCAGCATCTGGTCGATGGACCCCGCCGCGATGATCTGGCCATCGCCGAGCGCCGCGATGCGGTCGCAGGCGGTGTAGAGGCTGTCGAGGTCGTGCGTCACCATGAAGACGGTGAGGCCGAGGGTGCGCTTCAGCGTCGCGACGAGGTCGTCGAACTCGCCCGCGCCGATCGGGTCGAGGCCCGAGGTCGGCTCGTCGAGGAACAGGATCTCGGGGTCGAGCGCCAGCGAGCGGGCGAGCGCCGCGCGCTTGATCATGCCGCCCGACAGTTCCGACGGGTACTTGTCGGCGGCCTCGGGCTTCAGGCCGACCATCTCGATCTTCAGCCGGGCGAACTCGTCGAGCAGGCGCTCGGAGAGGTTCAGGTGCTCCCGCATCGGCACCTGGATGTTCTGCTTGACGGTGAGCGCCGAGAACAGCGCCCCGTGCTGGAACAGCACGCCCCACCGCTGCTCGACACGGCGGCGCTCGGCGAGGCTCATCCCGTCCATGTCCTGGCCGAAGACCCGGATCGTGCCGGAGCGCTTCGGGATGAGGCCCAGGATGGTGCGGGTGAGGACCGACTTGCCCTGGCCCGAGGGGCCGACGAAGCCCATGATCTCGCCCCGGCGGATATCGAGGTCGAGGCCCTTCAGGATCGTGCGGTCGCGAAAGCCCACGACGAGGTCGCGTACGCTGATGATCGGCTCGGGCTGTGGGGAGGTCGCCTGCACGCTCGCCTCAGAAATCGATGGCCGCGAAGAAGACCGCGAACAGGCCGTCCAGCACGATCACCATGAAGATCGACTTGACCACCGAGGCGGTGACGTGGCGCCCGAGCGATTCGGCCGATCCCTCCACGGCGAAGCCCTCGATCGTCGCGATGATGCCGATGACGAGGGCCATGAAGGGCGCCTTGATCAGGCCGACGAAGACGTGGTGCAGGCCAACCGCCGCCTGAAGCCGGGCGAGGAACTGGTCGACGGTCAGCCCGCCATAAAGCATCGCCGTCAGCCCGCCGCCGAGCAGCGCCGAGAGCGCGCCGATCAGCGTCAGCATCGGCAGCCCGACGACGAGGGCCAGGATGCGCGGCACGATCAGGACCTCGACCGGGTCGAGGCCCATGACGCGCAGCGCATCGACCTCCTCGCGCATGCGCATCGAGCCGATCTCGGCGGTGAAGGCCGAGCCGGAGCGGCCCGCCACCATGATCGAGGTGAGCAGCACGCCGAGCTCGCGCAGGATCAGGAGGCCGATCAGGTTGACCACGAAGGTCTGCGCGCCGAAGCGCTGCAGCTGGAAGATGCCCTGCTGGGCGACGATGCCGCCGACGAGGAACGAGATCAGCACGATGATGGGCGCGCCGCTCAAGGCGACCTGCTCGACCTGGTTGACGAAGGCGCTGGTGCGGAAGCTGCGCGGACGGGCCGCGACGCGCCCGCAGGCCGCCACCACCTCGCCCAGGAAGGCGACGCCCGTGACGAGGTCCTGGCCGGCGCCCACCACGCGCCGGCCGAGCCCGTCGAGGGCGCCGTGGATCCGGCCCATCGGCGCGCCCGCGCCTACCTCCGGCTCGCGCAGCGACATCTCGCCGAGCAGGATGCGGTACTCGGGCGTGGCGCCCGCGTAACTCAGGCGCCCGCCCGCGGCCTCGATCTCGGCCCGCGTCCGCTCCAGGACCCAGGCGCCCAGCGTGTCCAGCCGCTCGATCGGCGCGAGATCGACGACGACCGCGCGCCCGGCCGCCGCCTCGGCGATGCGCCGGACCGCGAGCTCGACGGAGGCACCCCGGTCGGCCGTCCAGCGGCCGGCGAGCGCGAGGCGGCCGTCCGCGACGTCCGAGACGCGCGCGGCCGAGACATCCTCGACGTTCCGGGTCCGTGCGACGCTCAGCACGCGCGGCCTCCGCTGGCTGCCCCTCGGGCTCTCGTGTTCATCACGCCGCCCTTCCTGCGCCCCTGTTATGACGAGATTAGGGTTACGCTCCGGTGTTCATTCCTGGGCCGCGCGTGCCCTGGCGCACATGCCGACGCGCGGCCATCGCCGTGAGCGCGAGCCCGGCGACCGCGAGCGGCGCCATCAACGCGAAGGCGAGGGGGCCCCCGGCCCGATAGGCGAAGCCGGTGAGGATCGTGGCGCTGGCCGAGACCGTGGCGTTCACGGCGCTCAGCGTCCCCTGGGCGCGGCCGCGGGCGCCCTCGGGCGCGAAGCCCGAAACCGCCGCCATCGCGCCGAGCTGGGTCGCCCCGAACGTGAAGCCGTGCAGCGCCTGGAGTGCGACGAGGGCCGGCAGCCAGTCGCCGAGGGCGTAGAGCCCGAGCGACCGCACCAGCGCGGCGGTCCCCCCCATGGCGAGCAGCCGGAACGGCGTGCGCCAGCGCCCGGGCAGGCGCCCGATCAGGGCGAAGAGCAGGATCTCCGAGAGCACGCCGACGCCCCAGAGGCCGCCCACCGTCGCGGTCGACAGGCCCTGGCCGGTCCAGTGGATGCTGCCGAAGCTGTAGATCGCCGCATGGCTCGCCTGGATCGCGGCGGCCGCGCCGATGCAGAGCCAGAGACGGCCCGGCAGAGGGGGCCGGGCGCCCCCGATCGCGCGTGCGGGCGCGGGGGCCACGTCCCGGCTCGCGTAGGCGACGCCGCTGGCCACGAGCGCGAGGCCGGTGAGCAGAAGCGGCACCGCGACCTGCCCGCCGAGCCCGCCGAGCAGGGCGCCGCCCGCGAGGTTGGCCACGAGAAATGCCACCGAGCCCGCCATGCGGATGCGGGCGTAGTCGAGCCGCGGCCGGGCGCGCACGGCGGCCAGCGTCAGGTAGTCGATGCTCGGCACGAGCGGCGCGCCGGCCACCGCGTTCAGCACCGTCAGCGCGGCGAGCAGCCCCCAGCCCAGAGGCGCGGCCGCCGGCATCAGCCCGTAGGTCAGCGCCAGCCCGAGGCTCCCGGCGAGCAGCAGCGCGCGGGCGCCGACGCCGCGGTCGATCAGGCTCATCAGCGGCGCGGTCGCGACGATGCGGGTGGCGATCGGCAGGGCGAGCAGCAGCCCGATCACGGCCGGGTCGAGACCGAGCGCGTCGAGCCAGACCGGCATGAACGGCATGGCGATGCCGATCTCGACGAAGACCACGGCGTAGAGCAGCGCGAGGCGCGGCGCGCCGGTCTCGGCGGG
>NZ_LSIX01000447.1:0-1867 GCF_001556475.1 Methylobacterium sp. CCH5-D2
CCCCCGCTCATCAGAAACGCCGCCCCACCGCCCGCGACGAGGGCGATGGCGAGGACGGCAAGGCGTGCTGGTTGCATGTCGGCCCACGGCATCCGGGACGGCGTGGGGTTCGCCGTCCGGGACAGTCTGCCCGGGCATTCGTGTAGGTATGGTTAAGGGGAGGTCACCGGGCCGGGTTCCGCCCGTGTCGATCCCGGCACGATCAGGCCGAGATCGCGCGCGCCCAGACGACCGTCTCGGGGAAGACGAGAAGTGCCGCGGCGGCGAGCGCGATGCCGTAGGGAACGCCCGTCTTGGCATCGTGCAGGTGCAGGACGAACGGCAGGCGCGCGGCGGCCCTGGGCAGGGGATGGCTGCGCGCGGCCAGGAGCGCCAGCGTCAGGCCGCCGCCCAGCAGCGAGGCGACCAGGAGATAATCGACGAGGCCGTCGAAGCCGAGCCACAGCGCGGTCGCGGCGGCCAGCTTGGCGTCGCCCCCGCCGATCACCCCGAAGGCGAACAGGGCGAAGGTGACGGTGAGGACGAGCGCGGCGGCGCCCAGATGCAGGCCGATCTCCTGCGCCGACATCAGGCCGGTGCAGGCCAGGACAGCGAAGGCCGCCACGAGCGCCAGCGAGATCCGGTTCGGGATCAGCATGGTCAACAGGTCGCTCGCCGCGGCGTAGGCCATCAGGAACGGGAAGATCACCAGGATTCCGAGCGTGGCCATGGCGTCTCGTGCTCAGCGCGGGTGGTCGGATGTGCGGCGCGGAATCGACAGGCACCCCGAACGCGGCGCGGCCGATCCCGCGCCAGGGCGGAATCGGCCGCGCCGCCGGGTTGGCCGGCGCGTCCCGGGACCGGCCGGGCGCCGGTCCGGCGCGCCGTCCGGATCAGTTGAGCTGGGCCGAGATCGCGTTGAACTTCGCGTTGAGCTGAGTGCCGATGATCTTCAGGGTGCCGATGATGACCACGGCGATCAGGGCGGCGATCATGCCGTACTCGATCGCGGTGGCGCCGGACTCGTCGGAGGCGAAGCGCTTGAAGACAGACTTCATGGGAACGATCCTTGGTTCAACGACGTGCGAGGGCCGTCGAAGCTCTGCGGTCTCGATCGGCGACGGGTGCAGGATGTCTCAAGCCGCCTTGAAATTCGGTTAAGTCGGTCCCCCTCATCCCGGCACGCGGGCGTGGCCGGAATCTTGGTGAAGGAAAGGTTGTCGGCACGATCGCACAGGACAAAAACCTGTCGTCGGTCCATGATCCTCGCTTGGATCTTCCCTTGGCCGGAGGGGCCGCGACGGCCCGGCCGCGCCGGCGGGGCCACTCCCGCCCGGCGGGCGGGCTTAGGCCTTCCTTCACCAATCCGCGCTCTTCTGGCGGCCAGATGCGGAACCGCCGCCCGCGCGGCCGGCGGCCGCCGAGAATTCCAGAGTGCCGCGAGCCATGCGCCGTCTCCTGCCCCGCCTCGCCAAAGGTCTTGCCGCCGGCCTCGGCCCGGTCGCCGGCCTCCTGATCGCGACCTCGGCCGCCCTCGCGGCTCCGGAGACGCCGCCCGTCGTCACGGTCTTCGTCGACAACGCCAAGGTGATGCGCCTGCCCGAGCGGACCCAGACGATCATCGTCGGCAACCCGATCATCGCTGACGTGACCCTGCAGAAGAACGGCGTGATCGTGCTCACCGGCAAGAGCTTCGGCTCGACCAACCTCATCGCCCTCGACGGCGCCGGCGCGATGATCGCCGAGACGACGATCCGCGTCGATGCCGCGCAGACCTCCGTCGTCACGGTCCAGCGCGGCGCGCTCGACCGGAACTCCTATTCCTGCACGCCGGTCTGCCAGCCCTCGGCCCAGCTCGGCGACGCGGCCGAGTATTACGGCTCGGTCA
>NZ_LSIX01000448.1:0-1452 GCF_001556475.1 Methylobacterium sp. CCH5-D2
GCCGCGCGGGGTGCCGCTGTGGCTGCCATGGCAATCCTCTCCTTCACCGGCGCCTCGGGACAACACTCTGCTCCCGAGGCGGCGTCGCGAGAGGAGATATGGCCAAGCGCGCCTCCGGCAACGCGGGCGCGGCGATTCTGCCGCAGGCCGTCGGGGCGGATCGCGGCGGAGCCTTTTTCCGGCCTCAGTGAGGGCGCCTTAACCCTCGGCGTCGAGACTGGGCTCCTCAAACGCGGGGCATCGCGAACCTATGCGGATCGATCTCATGGCCGGGGCGAGCCTCTCCGTCGCGGCGCGCGGGGCGCCGGTCGAGCCCCACATCCTCGTGTTCGATTCCGGCCTCGGCGGCCTCACGGTGCTGGAAGAGGTGCGCCGCGCCCGGCCGGACGCGCGCTACGTCTACGCCGCGGACGACGCCGCCTTCCCGTACGGACGCCTCGGCGAGGCCGCGCTGGTCGCCCGGGTGCTCGCCGTGATGGAGCGGCTGATCGCGGTCCACCACCCGGACCTCGTGGTCATCGCCTGCAACACCGCCTCGACCCTGGTGCTGCCGGCCCTGCGCCAGCGCTTCACCACGCCCTTCGTCGGGGTGGTGCCGCCGATCAAGCCCGCCGCCGAGACCACCCGCACGGGCCTCGTCTCGCTGCTGGCGACGCCCGGCACGGTGGCGCGCTCCTATACCCGCGACCTGATCGCGACCTACGCGGGCACCTGCCGCGTGGCGCTCGTCGGCTCGCCGAACCTCGCCAACTACGCCGAGGCCGAACTTTCCGGCGCGCCGGTGCCGGACGCCGCCCTCGCCGCCGAGATCGCCCCCTGCTTCGTCACCGCCGAGGACGGGCGGCGCACCGACGTCGTCTGCCTCGCCTGCACGCACTACCCGCTGCTGCGCGCCCGCTTCGAGCGCCTCGCGCCCTGGCCGGTGCGCTGGATCGACCCGGCGCCCGCCATCGCCCGGCGGGTGACGCAGCTCCTCGGCGCGGGCCCCGCGGGAGCGGAGCCCGGCCCGGTGCTCGCAGCCTTCACCGGGCAGTCCCCGGCCGCGGCCCTGCGCGCCTCGCTCGACGCCCGCGGCGTGACTGAGTTCGGCGTCGAGGCGATGCCGCTCGCGCTGCAATCCTGAGGACGAGAGCGCTTGAGCCGCCGGCCCATCCGCGCGTAGTCAGGCCCCGCGGCCGAGCGAGCGTCCAGCGCGGAGCCGGGCGGGGCCGCGAGCAGGGTCGATGAGAAAGCCGAGAGCCCCAGCCAAATCCGGCGCCAAGCCGGGCGCCAAGCCGCGGGCGGACTCGCCTGCGCCCCCGTCCGCCGGCAACCCGATCCTCAGCCCGGAGCGGCGCGGGGACGACCAGGACCAGAGCATCCGTCCGCTGTCGCTGGCCGAGTTCGTCGGCCAGCGGGCGGCACGCGCCAACATGCAGATCTTCATCGAGGCGGCGCGCAAGACCGGCCAGG
>NZ_LSIX01000449.1:0-1963 GCF_001556475.1 Methylobacterium sp. CCH5-D2
GTGCTGCTCCACCGCCGCGACCGGCAGCACGGCCACCGCGCGGCCCATCCCGCGCGTGCGGATCTCCTCGGTGGTCAGCTCGGACCAGGGGCGTGCGGGCATCGAGCGTGTCTCGCGGGCGGCGGGGCCGCCCGCTCTAGCATGCCGGGCCAGCGCCCGCGAAAACGCGGGCCGTGGCTCAGGCGAAGAGCGCGTCGATGTCGTCCTGGGCGGTGGCCGGGCCCTTGGATTGCGGGCCGTTGAGGATCAGGCGCTCGGCCCGCTCCTTGCGCGCCGCCTCGGCCGGGTCGAGCCCGGCGTCGTCGCGGGCGCGTACTGCGGTGGCGAAGCGGGCGAGGCGCAGCTCGAGGTGGCGCAACGCTTCCACCACCTTGGAGATCCGTTGCCCGGTGATATCCTGGAAGGCGCAGGCCTCGAAGATCGTGTAGATCTGCGCCTCGACGCCCGCGCGGTAATCCGCGTCGTCGGGCAGCGCCAGGATCGCCTCGGCCGATTCCATGATGGTGTTGGTGGCCCCCGCGGTGGCGGCCAGCACGTTGCCGAGTTCCTCGTGCGCCATCGGGATGCGGTCGCGGGTGATCTCGTTGGCCCGCAGGGCCGCGATCTCGCCGCGCACGTGGCTGATGTAGTCGGCGATCTGGATCAGCTCGGCGACCATCTTCTGCGGGGACAGGTTGGCCGTGTCGGGGGCCGATGTTGCGGAGTGACCCATGGCGATTCCTCGAAGATGCCCGCGAGCCCGCGGGGCTCGGGCCGGGGCGGCGACCCGCCCGGTCCCCCCGGACGGCATCGGATCGCTTGCCCCTCGCGTCGGACGGGTGCGGCGCTCAGGCGCCGCAGACGGCCTCGATCTTGGACTTCAGCGTGGCGGCGTTGAAGGGCTTGACGATGTAGTTGTTCACGCCGGCCTTCTTGGCCGCGATGACGTTCTCGGTCTTCGACTCGGCGGTGACCATGATGAAGGGCGTGGTGCGCAGGCCCTCGTCGGCGCGCACGTGGCGCAGCAGCTCGTAGCCCGTCATCGGCTCCATGTTCCAGTCGGAGATGACGAGGCCGTACTTGCGGCCCTTCAGCTTGGCGAGCGCGGCGGTGCCGTCGGAGGCGTCGTCGACCTCCTCGAAGCCGAGCTGCTTGAGGAGGTTGCGGATGATGCGGACCATGGTCTGGTAGTCGTCGACGACCAGGATCGGCATGCTGAGGTCGAGGGCCATGAGCGCGTGACTCCGTGTATTCCTTGGCTGGGGAGCGGCTTCGAAGGCTCCCGCGATCCGATTCCCGGGAGGCGCCAGTGCCCGGACGGCGCCTCGTGACCGCGAAAATAGGCTTGACCGGATTGCGAACCGGTTAACCCGCGCGCGAGCCCGCCGCGCCCCGGTTTCGGCGCGCTTCGCTTGACCGGGGGTGTGGTTTTCGACAGGGTCCGCCGCGTTTTCCGGGGCCTCGCGACTCCGGTATCTTCCGAGCGAGACCGCAAGCACCGATGGCCTCAGGCGACGAGACGGCCGCGCGACCCTTCACGATCTGCCGGCCGGACGAGCCCGTGCCGCAAAACCTCGCCGGCGCCGTCGCGGCGCTCGGCAATTTCGACGGCGTGCATCGCGGCCACCGGGTGCTCGCCGAGGCCGTGCGGGCGGCGGCGGGGCGGGCCCCCGCGATCGTGCTGACCTTCGAGCCGCATCCGCGCGCCTTCTTCGCCCCCGACCAGCCGATGTTCCGCCTGACCGGGCCGGAGGCGAAGGAGATCGTGTTCCGGCGCCTCGGCCTCGACGGTCTGGTGATCCGCCGCTTCGACGCCGCGCTCGCCGGCACCGGCGCGCGCGCCTTCGTGCACGACCTCCTCCGGCGCGACCTCGGCCTCTCGGGGGTGGTGATCGGGCACGACTTCCATTTCGGCCGCGGGCGCGAGGGCACGCCCGCGATCCTGGCCGACCTCTGCCGCGAGGCGGGGCTCGCCTGCCGCATC
>NZ_LSIX01000450.1:0-7158 GCF_001556475.1 Methylobacterium sp. CCH5-D2
AGGGGACCCGCGCCTGACCGGGGTTAGGCTCGCTCGGCATATGCGATCGCCCTGGCCCCGAGGCGAGGCTGCGCGGCCCGTGGCTCTTGGCTCGTGGCCCGGGCCCGGGCCCGCAACGCGTCTCCGAACGGGAATCCGGGCCCAACCCGGGACCGGTCGGGGACGTTCCCCGCGCGGTCCGCGCCGGCGAGGGGCCGCACGGGAACGTGTCCGCCGCTTGTGTCAGCCCGCACCGTCCGTCAGGGCGCGGCCCGCGCCGCGGTCGACTTCGGTGCCCCCCTGGCCCTAGCTAGGCCCGAGGCTGCTGCCGATTCGGGAGAGATTCCATGGCCATGGACACCCATCCGGACCCCGCTTCGGAGCCCGCCCTGGAGACCGCCACCGCGCTCGCCAGCGCCGCGGCCAAATCCGCCCGCTCCGACCTGATCGCGGCCGCCGCCGAGACGGCCGCCGGGCGGGGCGAGCCGGGCGGCTTCGTGCGCGACCTGTTCGGGCGGGTGCCGCCCGAGGATCTCGGCCCCTACCCCGCCGAGGCGCTGGCCGACCTCGCCGCCCGCGCCCGCGCGCACCTGGCCGAGCCGCACCGGCCGGGCGAGCCGGCGAGCGTGCGGCTGCACGACGTCACCGTCACCCGGGACGGGCGGCCGCGCGACCTGACCCTCGTCGAGGCCGTCAACGACAACCGGCCCTTCCTGCTCGATTCCTGCCTCGCCGAGATGACCGGCCAGGGACTGGTGCCGCTCCTCGTCGCCCACCCGATCCTCGGGGTCGAGCGCGACGGCGCGGGCGCCCTCCTGCGCGTCGTCGGCGAGACCACCGCGGAGGCGGCCGGCGACCTCGCCCGCGAGAGCCTGATCCAGATCCATCTCGACCGCCTGGAGGGCGAGCCGCGCCGCCGGCTGGAGGCCGGGCTCGCGGCGACCTTCGCCGACGTCGCGGTGGCGGATGCCGACCGGCCCGCCATGCTGGCCCGCCTGGAGGCGCTGGCCGCCTCCTACGGCGAGGGCCCCACGCCGCTGCCCGCGGACGAGATCGACGAGGCCCGCGCCTTCCTGTGGTGGCTGCTCGACGGGCATTTCACGGTGCTGGGCCTGCGCGAGCACGGACTGGAGGAGGACGCGGCCGAGGGGGAGAGCCTCGGCGTGCTGCGCGACCCCGCGCTCGCCGTGCTGCGGCGCGGCCGCGAGCTCGTCGGCCTCAGCCCCGAGATCCGCGCCTTCCTGGCCGAGCCGCAGGCGCTGATCATCTCGAAGGCCAGCGTCAAGTCGCGCGTCCACCGCGCCGCCCATCTCGACTACGTCGGCATCAAGCTGTTCTCGGACTCGGGCGCGCTGGCGGGCGAGCTGCGGGTGGTGGGCCTGTTCACCGCCTCCGCCTACACGGCGCCGGCCCGCGAGGTGCCGGTGCTGCGCCGCAAGGTGGCGGCGGTGGTGGCGCGCGCCGGGCTCGACCCGACGAGCCATGCCGGCCGCGGCCTGATCGCGGTGCTGGAGACCTACCCGCGCGACGACCTCTACCAGATCGACGTGGAGCGCCTGACCCGCTTCGCGCTCGCGATCACGGACCTCGCCGACCGGCCGCGGGTGCGGGTGCTCTCGCGCATCGACCGCTTCGGCCGCTTCGTCTCGCTCCTCGTCTACGTGCCGAAGGACCGCTACGACACCCGCGTGCGCGCCCGCATCGGCGCCTACCTCGCGCAGGCCTACGGGGGCCGCCTCTCGGCCTCCTACGCCGACATGCCGGAGGGGCCGCTCGCCCGGCTCCACGTCGTCGTCGGGCTCTCCGAGGGCGCGCCCGAGCGCGACCCGAGCGTGCTGGAGGCGGGCGTCGGCGCGCTGGTGCGGACCTGGGCGGACGGGCTGCGCGCCGCGCTCGCCGAGGCCCGCGACGGCGCGGAGGCCCGGCGCCTGTTCGGGGCCTACGCGGAGGCCTTCGGGGCGGCCTACCGGGAGAATTTTTCGCCCGAGGTCGCGGTCTCGGACATCGCCATCCTGGAACGGCTCTCCGAGGCCAATCCCCGCGCCGCCGACCTCGGCCGGCGCGAGACCGACCCGGATTCCCAGGTCCGCCTCAAGGTGTTCTCCCGCGGCGCCGCGCTCGCCCTCTCCGACCGGGTGCCGGCCCTGGAGAACATGGGCTTCCGGGTGATCGACGAGCGCACCTACCGGGTCACCGCGCCGGACGGGGCCCGCGTCTGGCTGCACGACATGCTCTTGGAGCGGGCCTCCGGCGCCGCGGTCGATTTCGCCGCGCTCGAGCGCCCGCTGGAGGAGGCGCTGATCGCGGTCGGCGAGGGCCGGGCCGAGTCCGACGCCTACAACCGGCTGGTGCTGGAGGCCGCGCTGCCCTGGCGCGAGGCGGCGCTGCTGCGCGCGCTCGGGCGGTATCTCCGCCAGCTGCGCATCCGCTACGGCCAGGACTACCTCGCGGCGACGCTCAGCCGCCATCCCGAGATCGCGCGCGGCGTCGTCGCCCTGTTCCGCGCCCGCTTCGATCCCGGGCTCGCGGGGGACCGCGAGGCGGCCCAGCGCGCCCTGCGCGAGGAGCTGGAGGCGCGCCTCGCCGCGGTGACGAGCCTCGACGAGGACCGGATCCTGCGCCGCTTCGTCAACCTCGTCGAGGCGGCCGTGCGCACCAACCTCTACCAGGCCGGGCCGGACGGAGCGCCCCGCGAGACGATCAGCTTCAAGTTCGCCTGCGCGGCGGTGGCCAACATGCCGCTGCCCCGGCCCTTCTTCGAGATCTTCGTCTATTCCCCCCGCGTCGAGGGCGTGCACCTGCGCTACGGCTACGTCGCCCGCGGCGGCCTGCGCTGGTCCGACCGGCCGGAGGACTTCCGCACCGAGATCCTGGGGCTGGTGAAGGCCCAGCAGGTGAAGAACGCGGTGATCGTGCCGGTGGGCGCCAAGGGCGGCTTCTTCCCGAAGCGCCTGCCGCCGGCCTCCGACCGGCAAGCCTGGCTGGCGGAAGGCACCGAGAGCTACCGGGTCTTCATCCGGGCGCTCCTGGAACTCACCGACAACATCGTGGACGGGCGGATCGTGCCGCCCGAGAACACCGTGCGGCAGGACCCGGACGACGCCTACCTGGTGGTGGCGGCGGATAAGGGCACCGCGACCTTCTCGGACATCGCCAACGCGCTCTCGATCGCGCGCGGCCACTGGCTCGGCGACGCCTTCGCGTCGGGCGGCAGCCAGGGCTACGACCACAAGGGCATGGGCATCACGGCCCGCGGCGCCTGGGAGGCGGTGCGCCGCCACTTCCGCGAGATGGACGTGGACGTCCAGGCCGATCCGGTGACGGTGGCGGGCGTCGGCGACATGTCGGGCGACGTCTTCGGCAACGGCATGCTGCTCTCGGCAAGCCTCAGGCTGGTGGCGGCCTTCGACCACCGCGACATCTTCCTCGACCCCGATCCGGACCCGGCCGCGAGCTTCTCCGAGCGCCAGCGCCTGTTCGGCCTGCCCCGCTCCTCCTGGGCCGACTACGACCGCGGCCTGATCTCGCGGGGCGGGGGCGTGTTCTCCCGCAGCCTGAAGGCGATCCCGCTCTCCCCGGAGATCCGCCGGGTGCTCGACATCGACCGGGCCGAGGCCGCGCCGGCGGAGGTGATGCAGGCGATCCTGCGCGCGCCCGTCGACCTGCTCTGGTTCGGCGGCATCGGCACCTACGTGCGCGCGGGGGCGGAGACCGACGCGGATGCGGGCGACCGGGCGAACGACGCGGTGCGCATCACCGGCGCGGAGCTGCGCGCGAAGGTCGTCGGCGAGGGCGCCAACCTGGGCCTCACCCAGCGCGGGCGCATCGAGGCGGCGCGCGCGGGCGTGCGGCTCAACACCGACGCGATCGACAACTCGGCGGGCGTGAACACCTCGGACGTCGAGGTGAACATCAAGATCGCCCTGATGACCCCCGAGCGCGACGGGCGCCTGGGGCCCGAGGACCGCAACCGGCTCTTGGCCGCGATGACCGACGAGGTCGCGCGCCTGGTGCTGCGCAACAACGCATTGCAGACGCTCGCCCTCTCGCTCGCCGAGCGGCGGGGCGCGGGCGAGGCGGCCTTCGCCGCCCGCACCATGCAGGTGCTGGAGGCGGAGGGGCGCCTCGACCGCGCGGTCGAGTTCCTGCCCGACGACGCGACGCTGGCCGAGCGCCTGCGCCGGGGCGAGGGCCTGACCCGGCCCGAATATGCGGTGCTGCTCGCCTACGCCAAGCTCGCCCTCTACGACGCGCTGCTGGCGGGCCCCGCGGTGAACGACCCCTATTTCGAGCGGGAGCTGCAGCGCTACTTCCCCGGGGCCTTGCGCGAGAAATTCCCCGACGCCGTGAAGGGGCACCGGCTGCGGCGCGAGATCATCGCGACGGCGCTCTCCAACATCATCGTCAACCGGGGCGGGATCTCGCTGGTCACGCGGCTCGCCGACGAGGCGGGGGCGGAGCCCGCGGGAATCGCCCGGGCCTACGCGGTGACCCGCGACGCCTTCGGGCTGATGGAGCTGAACGCGGCCATCGACGGGCTGGCCGGCCGCATCCCGGGCGCGGCCCAGCTCGACCTCTACGCGGCGGTGCAGGACCTGCTCACCGGGCGCATCACGTGGTTCCTGCGCGAGATCGACCTCTCGGGCGGGATCGCTCCGGTGGTGGCGCGCTACCGCGACGGGGTGAGCGCGCTGGTCGCAGCCCTCCCCGCGGTGCTCGACGCGGAGGCCCGCGCGGCGCTGGAGGCGCGCCGGGCGGAGCTCGCGGGCCTCGGCGTCGGCGAGGCCGCCGCGGGCCGGCTCGCGGCGCTCGGCCGGCTCACGGCCGCGCCCGACATCGTGCGGGTCGCCGAGACCAGCGGGCGGCCGGTGGCGGAGATCGCCGCGACGCATTTCGCCCTGGAGCGGGCGTTCCGCCTGGGCGACCTCGCCGCGGAGGCCAGGGCGGCGCCGGTCTCCGACACCTTCGACCGGGTCGCGCTGGAGCGGGCGGTGGCGGGCATCGCCCGCGCCCACCGGGCGCTGACCGCCGAGGTGGTGGGCGACGGCGGCTCAGGCCCGGAGGCGGTCGAGGCCTGGATCGCGGCCCGGGGCCCCGGCCTCGCCCGCATCCGCGAGGCGGTCTCCGGCATCGCCGCCTCGGGGCTCACGGTGGCGAAGGCGAGCGTCGCGGCCGGGCTGCTCGGCGACCTCGCGCGGACCTGAGCCGGCAGGTCCCGGATTCCAAAGGTCGAGACCTTTGGCGGGTGCAGGGCGGAGCCCTGCCGTCGGCTCCCTCGCCCTGGCAGAGCCAGGACGAGGGAGCCGAATCCCGGGGCTGCGCGCCCCGGCCCCCCGCCCAAGGGTGTGACACCCTTGGGGATCCCCGGATTCAGGTGGCCTGCGGCAGGGCCGCGCCGGCGCGCCCGCGCAGGGCCGCGAGCGTGAGCGCGAGGCCCAGGAGCGCCACCGCGGCCGCGACGAGCGGCAGGGCGCGGTAGCCCGCCCCCAGCGTCAGCGCCGTGCCGCCGAGCCACGCGCCCAGCGCGTTGCCCAGGTTGAACGCGCCCTGGTTCAGGGTCGAGGCGAGGTTCGGGGCCTCGCGCGCCGCCTCCACCACCCAGACCTGCAGCGGCGAGACCAGCGCGAAGGCGAGCCCGCTCCACAGCACCAGCAGGGCCACCGCCGGCACCTTGTGGGGCCCGAGGGCCGCGAGCAGGGCCAGCGCGGCGGCCACGCCCAGGAAGCCGCCCAGCACCGTCGCCGGCAGGTTGCGGTCGGCCAGCCGCCCGCCCGCGAGGTTGCCGAGGGTGAGCCCGATCCCGGTGGCGAACAGCACCCCCGTCACCGCCCCGGGGCTGAAGCCCGAGACCCCCGTGAGGAAGGGCGTGATGTAGGTGAACAGGACGAACAGGCTCACGGAGGCCAGCATCGAGACCAGCATCGGCACGACGACCGGCCAGCGGGTCAGCGCCCGGAACTCGCGCAGGATGCCGCCGCGCTGCCCCGGCAGCCCGCCCGGCACGAAGGCCTGGATGGCGGCGAGCGCCGCCACCCCGATGCCGACCACCGCCCAGAAGGTGGCGCGCCAGCCGAGCGCTTGGCCGAGCGCCGTGCCGAAGGGCACGCCCAGCACGTTGGCGAGCGTCAGCCCGGCGAACATCAGCGAGACCGCCTGGGTGCGCCGCTCCCGGGGCACGAGGTCGCGCGCCACCACCGCGCCGATGCCGAAGAAGGCCCCGTGCGCGAAGGCGGTGGCGATCCGCGCCAGCATCAGCAGGCCGTAGGAGGGGGCGAGCGCGCAGGCGAGGTTGCCTGCGAGGAAGGTCAGCATCAGCGCGAGCAGCGCGGCCTTGCGCGGCAGGCCCGCGGTGGCCACCGCCACGATCGGGGCGCCGACCACCACGCCGAGCGCGTAGGCCGAGACGAGGTGGCCCGCCTGCGGGATGCCGACGCCGAGATCGCCCGCCACCTCGGGCAGAAGGCCCATGATGACGAACTCGGTGGTGCCGATGCCGAAGGCGGCGGCGGCGAGCGCCAGGATGGGGCGGGCGGCCGAGCGGCCGGCGACTGGGGAAGCGGCCGGGGAAGAAGCCATGCGGGGCATCCGGGTGAACCCGCGCGGGGCGGGTTTTGCAGTGCGGGATGCACAGAGCATGGCGACCTGCGCGCCGCGTGCCACCGCCCGCGGCGGGATGCGGACCTGCGCGACGGACAGGGCTGACGGCAGGGGGACGGCAGGGGGACGGATCGACGCCGGTGCGGCCCGGCGCGATCAGAGGCGGCGCGCGCCCCTCGGCCCCGGGCTCATCGCGCCGAGGAGAACGGCGCCCAGGATGGCCAGGAGGGCGGCCCGATCGGACATCGGATCGCCGCTCCTTCCGCGCCCTCCGGAACCGCTACTCGGCGGCCTCGGCCTTGCGGCGGCGGCCGCGGGCCGGCTTCTCGGCGGCCAGCTCCTCGGGCGGTAGGGCGGGTTCCGGCTCGGCCTCGACCGCGGCGACCACCCCGCGCGACTTGCGGCGCTGCTGGCCGAGACCGAGGGCCCGGGCGAGCTCCGAGCGCTGGGCCGAGTAGCTCGGGGCGGTCATCGGGTAGTCCCGCGGCAGGCCCCACTTCTCGCGGTAGGCCTCGGGCGTCAGCCCGCGCAGGGTGAGGTGGCGGCGCAGCGTCTTGTAGGGCTTGCCGTCCTCGAAGCTGA
>NZ_LSIX01000451.1:0-427 GCF_001556475.1 Methylobacterium sp. CCH5-D2
CGATCAGGAAGAAGGTGCCGCCCCACAGGATGATCTGCGTGACGCCGAGCGCCGCATTGCCCGCCAGCGTCGGGACCGGCGGCGTCCCGGGCCGCAGGGCGGCGGGCGCGGAAGGGTCGCCTGGCACGGTCAAGGAAGCTCCGCAGGTTGGCGCGCCGCCGCCTGCTCGGGCCGTCGGCGGGTACGCGGCGCCGGGGGGAAGAGGCCGACCCGATGCACGGATTCCGCCGCGCTGTCGACCGCGACGGTCGCCGGCCCCGGCCATCGCTGGGCGGGCGCGCCACGACCAGATCCCGCCGCTCATACCGTTTCCGGTCGATGGGTCCGGTCTACGCATCGCCTCAGGACGAAGCGCGGGTCCCCTCTCCCTATGGGCAGGGCGATCGCATATGGCGGGGGTCGTCTCCGAGATCGCCACTGGAACCGC
>NZ_LSIX01000452.1:0-4774 GCF_001556475.1 Methylobacterium sp. CCH5-D2
CCCCCGGACTAACCCACAAAGGGAACTCACGGATGACCTCGACCGGCATGCGCTCGATGGCCGAGACGGAGATGCCGCTTTTCGGGGTCGCGCGCTTCCGGAAGGCGCGATGAGGCACCCGTACATGATGAGGGCGGCGTCCCCGCCCGGGGGAGCGTCCGCCGGCGCGCGGCAAAGGCTGCCGGGCGCGCTCGTACGTCCTCGACCCCGGCTGCTCCTCGTGCTCTGCGCGGCGCTCCTCCTTTCATCCCCGGCCGTCGCTGCCGGGGATGGACCCGCGGGCGCGTCCGCCCCTGCCGCGCCGTCGTCCTCCGGCGATGCGGCTCACGCGGCGTCGGGTCAGGCCGGCTACCGGCGGATGCTCGCACGCGAGGCCGAAACGCGCGGATTGCCCCCGGCCATCGCCGATGCCGTCGCGTATGTGGAGAGCGGGTACGATGCCGGCGCGGTCGGTGGGGTCGGCGAGCTCGGACTGATGCAGGTCCGGCCGACAACCGCGGCCATGCTCGGTCACACGGGTACCGCCGGGGCCCTCCTCGATCCCGCGACCAACATCCGCTTCGGCGTGGCCTACCTCGCACAAGCTTGGAAGCTCGCGCAGGGCGATCTCTGCCGCACGCTGATGAAGTACAGGGCCGGCCATGGCGAGGAGCGGATGAGCCCGCGCTCCGCCACCTACTGCCAGCGGGTGCGGGTCCGCCTCGCCGCGGCCGACGCTTCGCTCGCCGGGACCGCCTTACCCTCCTTCCAGGAAGGCGTCCGCGGGATTCCCGCGGCACGCCTCACGGAGCGGGATCCCCGTTCGGCAATCGCGCGGCGCTTGTGGGCCGAGCATGCGGCCCGTGTCCGCGGCATCGGGGCGCGCATCGACCGCATCATGGGCGGCGGCTGAGAACCTGTCGGAGCAAGCCACTTGAACGTCCGTCCCAGCCCCGTCCCGCCCGCCGTCAAGTCGCGTGTCCGCCCCGCCGGCGGCGGCCGCATGGAGGTCTGAACCCATGGACCACGGTCACCACGTGCATCATGCCCACGGGCACCGTCGCGGCCACGGCGCGGCCTACGCGGCCGGGGAAGCCGCGACGGACCCCGTCTGCGGAATGCGGGTCGATCCTGCGGCTACGCCCCACCACGCCGAGCACGACCACGCGACCTACCACTTCTGCTCGGCGGGATGCCGCGCGAAGTTCGTGGCCGAGCCGGCACGCTACCTGACGGCTGACAAAGGGCCGCCGGAAACCCCTGCCGGCACGGTCTACACCTGCCCCATGCACCCGGAGATCCGCCGCGACCGACCGGGCAGCTGCCCGATCTGCGGGATGGCGCTGGAGCCGCTCACGCCGACGAGCGGCCCGGTCGAGAACGCCGAGCTCAAGGACATGAGCCGCCGCTTCTGGATCGGCCTCGTCCTGACCCTCCCCGTCTTCGCCCTGGAGATGGGGGGACATCTGACGGGCCTCGTCGACCGCCTCGGCCTGCAAACCTCGAACTGGGTCCAGTTGCTGCTCGCCTCGCCCGTCGTCCTCTGGGCGGGTTGGCCGTTCTTCGAGCGGGGCTGGCAGTCGCTGGTGAACCGCCGCCTCAACATGTTCACCCTCATCGCCCTCGGGACCGGCGCGGCCTACCTCTACAGCGTCGCCGCGACCGTGGCGCCGGGGCTCTTCCCCGAAGGCCTGCGCGGCCACGGCGGGGCGGTGCCGGCCTACTTCGAGGCCGCGGCGGTCATCACCGTCCTGGTGCTGCTCGGGCAGGTGCTGGAACTCGGGGCCCGCGAGCGCACCTCGGGCGCGATCCGGGCGCTGCTCGACCTCGCCCCACAGAAGGCCCTGCGTCTCGGGACGGAAGGGACCGACGAGGAGGTGCTCGTCTCGGCGGTGGCCGTCGGGGACCGCTTGCGCGTCCGGCCCGGCGAGAAGGTGCCGGTCGACGGCGAGGTCGTCGAGGGGCGCTCGGCCGTGGACGAGGCGATGATCAGCGGCGAGCCCATCCCCGTCGCGAAGGAACCCGGCTCCCTCGTGGTTGGCGGGAGCCTGAACACGACCGGGGGCTTCGTGATGCGCGCGACGCGTGTCGGGGCCGAGACCACCCTGGCCCGCATCGTCGCGATGGTCGCCGAGGCCCAGCGCTCGCGCGCGCCGGTCCAGCGACTGGTGGACGATGCGGCGGCCTGGTTCGTCCCCGTGGTCATCTCCGTCGCCGCCCTCGCCTTCGTTGCCTGGATGGCCTTCGGGCCGGAGCCACGCTTCACCTACGCCCTGCTCGCGGCCGTGGCGGTCCTCATCATCGCCTGCCCCTGCGCCCTCGGCCTGGCGACGCCGATGTCGATCATGGTCGGGGTCGGCCGCGGCGCCCAGGACGGGGTCCTGGTCAAGAGCGCCGAGGCCCTGGAGCGGTTGGAGAAGGTCGACACGCTCGTCATCGACAAGACGGGGACCCTGACCGAGGGCAAGCCCAAGGTCACCGCCGTGCTCCCGGCCCCCGGTTTCACGGACGCCGACGTGCTGCGCCTCGCCGCGGCGGTCGAACGCGCGAGCGAGCATCCCCTGGCCCTCGCCATCGTCCGGGCCGCGGAAGCGCGGGTCATCCCGGGCGCCGTGGCGTCCGACTTCGAGGCACCGACCGGCAAGGGGGCGCTCGGCACGGTCGAAGGACGGCGCGTGGCCATCGGCAACGGGCGTTTCCTGGAGGAGCAGGGGACGGACGTGACGCTCCTCCAGGCGCGGGCCGAGGAGGTGCGGAGCCGGGGCGCGACGGCGGTCCTCGTCGCCGTGGGCGGGAAGCCGGCCGGCGTCATCGCCATCCAAGACCCCGTCAAGACGAGCACGTTCGAGGCCCTGCGAAGGCTGCGGGGGGAAGGCTTGCGCATCGTCATGTTGACCGGCGACAGCCGGACGACGGCCGAGTTCGTCGCCAAGTCGCTGGGCATCGACGAGGTCGAGGCCGAGATCCTTCCCGACCGGAAGGCGGAGGTGGTCAGGACGCTCCAGGGCCAGGGCGCGGTCGTGGCGATGGCCGGCGACGGGATCAACGACGCGCCGGCCCTCGCCGCAGCGGATGTCGGCATCGCGATGGGCGGCGGCACCGACGTGGCCATCGAGAGCGCGGGCGTGACGCTGCTCCGCGGGGACCTGGTCGGCATCGTCAGGGCCCGGCGCCTGTCCCGGGCGACGATGCGCAACATCCGCCAGAACCTGTTCTTCGCCTTCATCTACAACGCGCTGGGCGTGCCGGTCGCCGCCGGGCTGCTCTACCCGTTCCTCGGCATCCTGCTCTCGCCAGTCATCGCGGCGGCCGCCATGGCGCTCTCGTCGGTGAGCGTGATCGGGAACGCCCTGCGCCTCCGCACGACGCGGATCGGCTGAGGCAGGGCCATGGCCTGCGCGCCGCCCTCCGCCGACGGGCCCGGCCCGACCCGTAGGGCGGAAACCCGGCGCGGGCGAATTCTGGGCCGTGCCCCCCTCCCTCCTTCGAGCAATCGCATGAGCCCGTGGAGACCATGACCACGCACCCGCTCGCACTCGGCGTCACGGGCGCCTACCTCGCCATGGTCGATACCGTCGTCCCTGACTTCGTCGAGGCTTTGTACCTCGTCGGTTCCGTCGCCATGGGCGACTTTCGGCCCCCGCTCAGCGACGTGAATTTCGTGGCGGTGTCCCAGGCTCGCCCGGGCCGGGGCGAGGTGGCCGCCCTCGCCGAGGCTCATGCCGGCCTCGCCCGCGGCTGGCCGGCCCCGGCGCTCGACGGCGTCTACCTGACCTGGGACGACCTGCGGGCCGGCCCGCTTGCCGTCCCGAACGGCCCCTGCGTCCGGCACGGGCGATTCTTCGCGTCGGGATGCCACGACCGGCATCCGCTCACCTGGAGCGTCCTGAGGGCCAGCGCGGTCACCATCCGCGGTCCGCTCTGCGCGGGCACCGGGCTCTGGCGTGGAACGACCCACCTGGAACGGTGGGCCCTGGCCAGCGTCGACGAACGCCGGCGCGCTGGACTCGGACCCGATACGGCGGACGCGACGCTCCTCGCGGCGAACGGGGTCGAACGGTTCGTCCTCGGCATGTGCCGGCTCCATTACGTCCTCGCGACCGGGGTCGTGCCTTCGAAGAGCGACGCCGGCCTGTACGGGTTGATCACCTTCCAGCCGGAGTGGCATCGCATCATCGACGAGGCCCTGCGCATCCGCAGGGAACCGGGGGCGGAATGCCTCTACGCGACGCCCGGCGAGCGCGGCCGCGACGCGTTGGCTTTCGTCCGCCTCGTCGCGGACGACGCACGAACGCTCGTCGTCGGTCCTGGCGGTTCCGGACCGGGCTGAGGGCGCTCGGTCTCCCACATCGCCCGGCCGGGAACGGCCGCGCTGCGGTGCGCGGCCGCCTGTGCCGTCCCGAGCTTGGCCGTTACGCCAGGCCTGCGGACGGGCCGCGAGAGGGGCGCCGACGAGATCGGCCTTCGTTCTGCCGGGAGCGCCCGCGGGCGCTCCCGGCAGGGCCGGACCTCCGAAGCCCATTCGGAGGTCGTCGGGCTCACGGCAAGCCGCGCCGCGCCCTTCCGCCCGGACAAACGCCGGAGCCTTGTCGCCAGGAGTACCCGTTGCTGACCCCGCCGATCATCCACGACCTGATCCATCGGACGTTGGGCCTCGACCACCCCCACACCCACTGGTGGATCGACCTCGTCACGGTCCTGGTCCTCGTCGTGGCACCTGCCTGGACCGCTTGGCTCGCCATCCGGTCGGGCCTGCGCTGGGCCGCCGCCCGGCGGCATCGCACCCGCGGGACGG
>NZ_LSIX01000453.1:0-2048 GCF_001556475.1 Methylobacterium sp. CCH5-D2
CCGCCGCGCGGCTGGCGGGCGCTCCTGGGACTCGCGCCGAAGCCCGCCCCCGCGCCGGCCCGCCCGATCGCGGAGCCGCCGGAGGCGCGGGCCGAGGCGCATCTCTCCGACTGGGAGGCCCGCGCCGGCCAAGATCCCGCAGAGGGCGCCGCGCAGGCCGGCCTCGCCCGGGTGGTGCGCAGCCTGATCCGCCATCGCGGCGGCCTGATCGGGGATCGCGCCCTGATCGTGCGCCTCGCCACAACGCTCGCCCTCAACCGGGAGGGCAGCCGCCGGATCGGGCGGTTGATCGAGCCCTGGTTCGCCGAGTCCGTGGCGCGGGCGGGCCACACGGTGGTGCGGGCGCAGGCGCAGCCCATCGTGATGAACGTGAAGGGCGCCTCCGCCTCGGGCAAGAGCACGATGCGTCCCCTGCAGCGCGCGCTCGCCGCCCGGCTCGACATCCCCTGGTCAGACTTCGCGGTGATCACGCCGGACATCTGGCGCAAGTTCCTGCTCGACTACGACAGCATCGGCCCGGCCCACGGCTACGCGGGCACGCTCACGGGGCACGAGGTCGAGATCGTGGACGCCAAGCTCGACCGCTACATGGCCCGCAAGGCTCGGGAGGGGCGCATGTCGCACCTCCTGATCGACCGCTTCCGCTTCGACAGCTTCAACGCTGTCTCGGGAACCCAGGACGGCAGCCAGCTCCTCACCCGGTTCGGGCACCGGGTCTTCATGCTGTTCATGATCACGCCGCCCGAGGCGACGGTGGAGCGGGCCTGGCTCCGGGGCCTGCAGTTCGGGCGGTTCAAGGCCGTGGACGACCTGCTCGCCCACAACATCGAGGCCTTCTCCGGCATGCCGGAGCTGTTCTTCACCTGGGCGCTCAGCGCCGACAAGGAGGTCCACTACGAGTTCCTCGACAACAGCGTGAAGCTGGGCGAGCCTCCGCACACCGTCGCCTTCGGCACCAACGGCGAGCTGACGGTGCTCGACCTATCGGGCATGCTGGCGGTGGAGCGCTACCGGCGGATCGACGTCGAGGCGCGCGCGCCCGGTTCCGTCTATCCCGACGCCGGCCTGCTCGCGCCGGAGCACAATACCGGCTTCCTGCGCGCCTGCGCCCGGCGGATGCGCGCGATCCGCTTCGCCGAGCGCGCGAGCGGGCGGATCTACGCCGTCCACCGGGCCGGACGCCTCACCTGCCTCGACCGCGCCGCCCTCGACCGGGCACTCTCCGACCCGGACACCCGCGCCGCGCTGGCGGCGATCGGGGGCGGCCACCCGGACCGGATCCCGGACGGGACGGCGCAGGAGGGAGCCCTGGAGCGCGGCCGGACCCTCACACTCGGGGCGTGGGGTGAGGATCAGCCGCACGCTCTGGAGGCGGCGGAGGCCTGAGCGAGCCTCCGCCCGCCACCATCCGCCGTGCGGATGCCGTCAGCGCCGCACCCGCGCGGGCTGCGGCCGCAGGACCGCGCGGCACGCCGCGTGCAGCGCGAGGCAGGCCAGCGCCGCGCCGGCCGCGGCGAGCCCGAGGGCCGGCGGGATCGCCGTCAGGGACCCAGTCATGGGGATTGTCACGGTGAGCATGGAACCGTTCTCCGCCGATGGCCGATAACCGCGAGGCTCGGCCCGACAGGGTTAACGGATCGTGAAGGCCAGGCCGGCAATCGTTAGGCCGCAATTAACCGCGATGCTCGATCCGGTGCCGAACCCGCGCGCAACCGACCAGGAGAACCGCCGAGGGATGACGATCCGTCCGCGCCGCGCCCCGCTCCCCGGGCTCGCCCCGGCGATGCTCGCGGGCGCGCTCCTGGCTTCCGCGTCGCCCGCGATGGCCGAGGAGCCCGCGCCGCTCTACCTGCGCATCCGGCCGCCGGAGGCCCGCCCGGCACAGACCGGGGCGGGCGGCACCGGCCGCGACGACGGCGCCGGTCCCGGTGCCCTGGCGGACGCGGAGGCGATCCGCCGGGCCCGGGCGGCGCGCGAGGCGGTCTGGGAGCGCGCCAACGCGCGCGCCCGCGTCGTGATCGCCTCGGTCTGCACCGGCTGCATGAAGC
>NZ_LSIX01000044.1:0-10846 GCF_001556475.1 Methylobacterium sp. CCH5-D2
GCCCCGCGAGGCCGGAGCCGGCCAAGGGGGCGGAGCCGGCCAAGGGGGCGGAGCCGGCCAAGGGGCCGGAGCCGGCCAAGGGGGCGGAGCCGGCCAAGGGGCCGGCGAGGAGGGCGCCGGACGCCGGCTCCCGTCCGGCCGCCGGATCGGGCGGGGACGTCTCGCGCCGGAACGCCGTGGCCTGCGCCTGCACCTGTCGTCTCCCTCGGGGGCGCGACGGGGCCGCCGCGAGTTGCCATCGATGCCCCGGCATGGTTAACGGCGCGCTAACGCGCCGACGCGGCCCCGGACTCACCCGATCTCCGGTGCCGCGTCGCCGGTGTCATGCCTTCGCCTCAATCGGCGGGAAAGCAGGCCGCCCGGTCGCCCCGGGTCGGGCTTGCGGGCCCGCCGGGCCGGGCGCGACGCGCATCGCGCCGGACGGTTCCCGCGCCGGGGCGCGGACGGGAGCCGGACCGGCGCCCGCCGCGACGCCGCGAAGGTCCACGGTCCTGCGTCACGATGGGCCTCGTCGTCCGGCGAGGCGCGCACCAGCCAAGCGAAACCCAGAGGGGTCTGAAGACGATGCCGTTCGCCACCCGTCCTGCGCATCTGATGCGCGCCGCCGCCATCGTCGCGATCGCGGGCCTCGCCGGGCCGGCGTTCGCCCAGCCGAAGAAGCCGGCGGCGGCCCCCGCCCCCGCCGCCCCGGCGCCGACCGCGCCCACCAACCAGACGGCGCAGCCCCAGGGCAACGGCCCGCAGATCATCAACGTGAAGTCGGAGCCGGGCCAGGCCGACTGGACCAAGGTCTGCGGCAAGGACCAGGGCTCGGGCACCGACATCTGCTACACCACTCGCGACTTCGTCTCCGACCAGGGCCAGCCGGTGCTGGCCGCCGCCGTCTACGAGATGAAGAACCCGCAGACGAAGCAGGAGGTGCGCGTGGTGCGCTTCCTGCTGCCGCTGGGCCTGCTCCTGCAGCCGGGCATCCGCTTCAACGTGGACGGCCAGCAGGCGACCCCGGGCAAGTTCGCGGTCTGCTTCCCGAACGGCTGCTTCGCCGAGGCCGGCGCCGTCGAGGCGGGCCTGATCGGCGCGATGAAGAAGGGCACGACCCTCAACGTCTCGGTGCAGAACCAGACCCAGCGCGAGGTCACCTTCGCGGTGCCGCTGGCGGGCTTCGGCAAGGCCTTCGACGGCCCGGCCATGGACCCGAAGGTGCTCGAGGAGCAGCAGAAGAAGCTCCAGGCCGAGCTGGAGAAGCGCTCCGAGGAGATGCGCAAGAAGCTCGAGGCCGAGAAGGGCCCCGCCGCGGCCGCCGCGCCGAAGCCCTGAGGGTTTCCGGACGGGACGCCCCCGCCCGCGCGGGGACTGAGATCGATGGCGACAGGGAAAGGCCGGGCGGGTGCCCGGCCTTTTCTCGTCACGCCGGGCTTCCGGATGCCCGCTTCGAATGAAGCGGCTTCCCCCTCTCCCCGCGCGCGGGGAGAGGGGGTCCGCGGCGCGCATCGCTCCCGACTTGGGTCCGAGAAAACTCAGTTCGGCGCCCGGTCCCGCACCCGGTACGTCCCGGTGTCGTCGCGCACGAACATCTCGCCGATCCCGGCGTGGCGCAGCGCCTCGCCGGAGGTGTCGGGCAGGAGGTTCTGCTCCGAGACATAGGCGACGTACTCGGTCTCCGCGTTCTCGGCGAGCAGGTGGTAGAAGGGCTGGTCCTTGCGCGGCCGCACCGCCTCGGGGATGGCGAGCCACCATTCCTCGGTGTTGTCGAAGACCGGATCGACGTCGAACACGATGCCGCGGAACGGGTAGATCCGGTGGCGCACGACCGCGCCGATGCCGAACTTCGCCGTGCGGAAGCCGGGCGCTGCCGGGGCCTGATCCGTGTTCGTGTCCTGATGCGTCATGCAGCGTCAGATAGGCGCAAGCCCCCGCCCTGTCATCGGGCGCCGTGGCCGCATCGCGGATGGTCATCGGGGATGTGGTCATGGATCCCGAAGGTCCGGGACCTTCGGCGGGTCCGGGCAAGGTTCGCGATCCTGGCCCCGGTCGTCCGGCGAAGCCGATCCGGGGCTCCGCCCCAACACCCCGCCGAAGGGCCCGGAGGCCCTTCGGGATCCCCGGGATGTCAGTCCAGCTTGTAGATCGCGGCGAGCTCCGGGTCCTTGGCGGCGACGAGCCGGGCGAGGTCCACGATCACCTTGGCCTGCTTCCAGGTGGCGTCGTCCTGCATCTTGCCGTCGAGCATCACCGCGCCGGTGCCGTCGGGCATGGCCGCGACGATGCGGGCCGCGAAGGCCACCTCGTCGGGATCGGGCGCGAAGACCCGCTTGGCGATGGCGACCTGGCTCGGATGCAGCGTCCAGGCGCCCGCGCAGCCCATCAGGAAGGCGTTGCGGAACTGCACCTCGCAGGCCGCCCCGTCCGAGAAGTCGCCGAAGGGCCCGTAGAAGGCCTTGATGCCGTTGGCCATGCAGGCATCCACCATCCGGGCGATGGTGTAGTGCCAGAGATCCTGCTGGGCGGAGACGCGCGCGGCCTCGCCCGCCGGGTCGGCGATGACCCGGTACTCGGGATGGCCGCCGCCGACCCGGGTGGTCTTCATGCCGCGGGACGCGGCGAGGTCGGCCGGCCCCAGGCTCATGCCGTGCATGCGCGGCGAGGCCGCCGCGATGGCGTCCACGTTGGCCACGCCCTCGGCCGTCTCCAGGATCGCGTGGACCAGGATGGGCTTGGCGACCCCGTGGCGCGCCTCGAGCTGGGCGAGCAGCTGGTCGATGTAGTGGATGTCCCAGGGCCCCTCGACCTTGGGCACCATCACCACGTCGAGCTTGGACCCCACCTCGGAGACGATCTCGAACAGGTCGTCGAGAATCCAGGGGGAGTTGAGGGCGTTGATGCGGGTCCAGAGGCCGGTGCCGGTGGCGGCGAAGTCGGTCGCCCGCGCCATCGCCACGAAGCCTTTGCGGGCGGCCTCCTTCTGGTCCATCGGCACCGCGTCCTCGAGGTTGCCCAGCACCACGTCCACGCTGCCTGCGAGTTCCGGCACCCGGGCGCGGACCTTCTCGACGTGGGGCGGCACGAAGTGGATCATCCGCTCGAGCCGGACCGGCAGGTCCCGGAACGGGGCCGGCGCGCCGGTGGCGAGCGGCTGGAAGAAGCGGCGCGGCAGTTTCATGGGTCGTCCCTCCCGAAGTCTTCTGTGTCCCCGTTATGGCGAGGCTTCGGCCGAGGTAAAGCCGTCCCTTCGTCCTGTCCTCGGGCGGGTCCGGCGCGGGGCCGCCGAAGGTCCCTCAAAGGTCCCTCAAGCGGCGGCGCACGGGCGGTCGCGGTGCCTGTCGGCACAGCAATGCGGCATCGGGGGCGGAAGGATCGGAACTTGACAATAGTCTTGGCGTTCTTCGTGCGAGGCGGGCACTTCTGATACGGGACACGAGCCATGTCCGGACTGACACGGCGGCCCATCGCGGCGCTCGCGGCGGCATGCATGCTGTCCGCTGCTTTTCCCGATCTGTCCCTGGCCGGACCGAATACAGCCAAGGTTGCCGAAAAGCCCGTCGAGAAGCCTGGCACGCGCGCGGCCTTCACGGCCGAAGACATGGCCGCGGCCCGGCCTGCCGGGCTCGACCGCCCGGTGCGGATCCCGGGCGACGAGCCGGCGGCCTTCCAGGCGCTGATCGACGACGCCCCCGCGGCGGCCGAGCCCTGGCTGGTGCTCTCGGGCGGCGGCGAGGACGGCGCCTTCGCGGCCGGGCTGCTCGCCGGCTGGAGCGCGGCCGGCACCCGGCCGGATTTCGGGGTGATCACCGGCGTCAGCACCGGCGCGCTGATCGCGCCCTTCGCCTTCGTCGGCCGGCCCGGCGACGCCCCCCTGCGCGAGGCCTACACCACCATCACGGCGGCCGACGTGTTCGAGTTCGGCGGCTCCGACGTGGCGCTCACCGACACCTGGCCGCTCAAGCGGCGCATCGACCGGGCGGTGACGCCGGCGCTCCTGCAGGCGGTCGCGGCCGAGCACGCCAAGGGGCGGCGGCTTCTGGTGGCCACCACCGAGATCGACAGCGGCCGCCCGGTCCTCTGGGACCTCGGCGCGATCGCGGCCTCGGCCGGGCCGAAGGGCGCCGACCCGAAGGCGCTCGGCCTGTTCCGGTCGATCGTGCTGGCCTCCTCGGCGGTGCCGGGGGTGTTCCCGCCGGTCGCGATCGACGCCACCCTGGCCGACGGGCGCGCCATCCGGGAGCTGCACGCGGACGGCGGCACCACGGCGCCGTTCTACCTCGCGCCGAAGCGGGCGCTGACCGCGGCGCTCACCGGCGCGCAGCTCGTGCGCATCCCGGCCCGCACGGTCTACGTGGTGGTCAACAACAGCACCCGGCCGCATTTCGAGATGGCGCGCCCGACCACCCTCTCGGTGCTCGGCCGGGCGATGTCGGCGGCGATCAAGGCGCAGTTGCAGGACGCGCTCGCGCTCTCGGGCGCCTTCGGCCGCCGCGAGGGCCTCGATCTGCAGGTCGCCGAGATCGACGGCCGCTTCACCGCGACCGCGCCGGGCCCGTTCGACCAGCGCTACATGCAGGCGCTCTACGCCCACGGCGAGAAGCTCGGCCGCGCGGGCGACGCCTTCACCGGGCAGGCAGGCCCCGGCGGCCAGGGCGAGCCGCAGACCCTGGCGCGGCGGTAAGGCGAGGCGCGCGCGGAGGGCGGGCGCCGATCTAGGCCAGCACCCGCACCGGCGCGCCGGCGAGCCAGGCCTCGATATCCTCGACCGCTTCCGAGAAGTAGGTCCGGTAATTGGCCGCGCTGACGTAGCCGAGATGGGGCAGCGCCAGCACGTTCGGCAGGGTGCGGAACGGGCTGTCGGCGGGCAGCGGCTCGGTCTCGAACACGTCGAGTCCCGCCCCCGCGATGCGGTTCTGGCTGAGCGCGGTGACGAGGGCCGCCTGATCGACGAGGCCGGCGCGTGCGGTGTTCACCAGGAAGGCGGTGGGCTTCATCCGGGCCAGATCCTCCGCCCCGATGAGGCCGCGCGTGGCCTCCGACAGCACGAGGTGGAGCGTGACGACGTCGCTCTCCGCCAGCAGGGCCGCCTTGGAGGGCGCGCGCCGCACGCCCGCCGCTTCGGCCCGCGCGTCGTCGAGGTTCGGGCTCCAGGCCGCGACCTCCATGTCGAAGGCCCGCGCCACCCGGGCGATCCGGGTGCCGATCTTGCCGAGCCCGACGATGCCGAGCCGGGCGCCCGCCAGATCCGTGCCGACGCTCGCCTGCCAGGGCCCGCCCGCCCGCAAGGCCGCGCTCTCCGGCGCGACCCGGCGGGCGAGCCCGAGGATCAGCGCCCAGGTCAGCTCGGCCGGGGGCGCCGGGTGGCTCGCCGTGCCGCAGACCGTGACGCCCTGCCGCTTCGCCGCCGCGAGGTCGATGGCGGCGTTGCGCATGCCGCTGGTGACGAGCAGCCGCAGGGTCGGCAGCCGCGCCAGCAGCGAGGCCGGGAAGGGCGTGCGCTCGCGCATGATCACCAGGATCTCGGCGCCTCCGATCCGCTCCACGAGCGCGTCCGGGTCGGCGAGCGTCTCGTGCAGGGCCGTCACGCCGACGCGGCCGGCGAGCCGGTCCCAGGCGGCGAAATGCCGGGCCGCGTCCTGGTAGTCGTCGAGGATCAGGCAGGTCTTCATGCGGGCCGCTCCCGGGCGATCACTCGGCCGCCGGCGCGGCGGGGGTCTCGGCAGGGGACTCGGCGGAGATGGCGCCTTCCTTCACCAGCACCTCGTGGGCGGCCTTGAAGGCCTCCAGCCCCGCGGGGATGCCGCAATAGGCGGTCGCGTGCAGGAGCGCCGCCTTGATCTCCTCGACCGTGACCCCGTTGGTGAGCGCGCCCTTGACGTGGAGCTTCAGCTCGGCCGGCTTGCCGAGCGCGGTCAGCATCGCGAGGTTGAGGAGCGAGCGCGTCCGGCGGTCGAGCGTGGGGTCGCCCCAGGCCCAGCCCCAGGCCCAGCTCGTGGTGGCGCGCTGGAAGGCCATCATGAAGGGGTCGGCCTTCGCCAGCGACGCATCGACGTAGTCCGCGCCCAGCACCGCCCGGCGGATCGGCAGGCCCTTCTCGAACAGCGCCTCGTCGGACATCGTCGTCTCCCCGGTTCCGTATCGGTCTTGCCCGTATCGGTCTTGCCGCCTTCCCTAACACCATTGCGCCGGGCGCGGCGTCCGTTATCTCGGGCGCGGGGGAAACTTCATCCGAGGACGAGACGATGCCCAAGGCGATCCGGGTTCACGAATACGGCGGCCCCGAGGTGATGGCCTACGAGGATGTCGAGCGGCGCGAGCCCGGTCCCGGCCAGATCCGCGTGAAGCTCACGGCCATCGGCGTGAACTTCATCGACATCTACTTCCGCTCCGGCGCCTACAAGGCGGCCCAGCTTCCCTTCACCCCCGGCAAGGAGGGCGCGGGCACCGTCGACGCGGTGGGCGAGGGCGTCACCGGATTCAAGGTCGGCGACCGGGTCGCCACGGCCTCGGCCGAGGGCAGCTACGCCGAGGAGATGATCGTGCCGGCCGCCGGCTGCGTTCAGATCCCGGAGGGCGTGGACGACGCCACCGCTGCCGCGATGATGCTGAAAGGTCTCACCGCCGAGTACCTGCTCCACCGCACCTACCGGGTGAAGGCCGGCGACACGATCCTGTTCCACGCGGCCGCCGGCGGCGTCGGCCTCATCGCCTGCCAGTGGGCCAAGCACCTCGGCGCCACCGTGATCGGCACCGCGGGCTCGGCCGAGAAGGCGGAGCTCGCCCGCAAGCACGGCTGCGACCACGTCATCCTCTACCGCGAGGAGGACGTGGCCAAGCGGGTGCGCGAGATCACGGGGGGCAAGGGCGTGCCGGTGGTCTACGACGGCGTCGGCCAGGCGACCCTGATGGGCTCGCTGGACAGCCTCGCGCCGCTCGGCCTGCTCGCGAGCTTCGGCTCGGCCTCGGGCGCGATCCAGGGCCTCGACCTGGGACTGCTCGCCCCGCGCGGCTCGCTCTACGTGACGCGGCCGACGCTCTTCACCTTCGCCAGCCAGCGCCCGGTGCTGGAGGAGATGGCCCGGAACCTGTTCGGCGTCGTGGCGAGCGGGGCCGTGAAGATCCCGGTCCACGCCAAGCGCCCTCTCGCCGAGGCCCAGGCCGTGCACCGCGATCTCGCCGGCCGCGAGACCACCGGCGCGACCGTGATGCTGCCCTGATCCGGCGAACCCGGGATCCTTGGATTCCGGGTCAAGATCCCGGGCTCTGCCCGGACCCGCCCGAGGGCTCGGCCCTTGGGTATCCAGGACTTGGGGGAGTCCCATGCTGAGCGTGCGCGAGACCGACGTCCTGCTCGTCGTGGACGTGCAGGTGGATTTCCTCCCCGGTGGCGCCCTGGCGGTCCCCGAGGGCGACGCCGTCGTCGAACCCTGCAACGCGCTGCTGGCACGCTTTCCCCACGCGGTGCTGACGCAGGACTGGCACCCGGCCGGCCACGCCTCCTTCCACACCAGCCATCCGGACCAAGAGCCCTTCGGCACGGTGGCGATGCCCTACGGCCCGCAGGTGCTCTGGCCGGAGCACTGCGTGCAGGACACGCCCGGCGTCGCCTTCGCGCCCGGCCTCGACATCGCCCGTGCCGAACTCGTCATCCGCAAGGGCTACACCCAGGCGATCGACAGCTACTCGGCCTTCCTGGAAGCCGACCGCACCACCCGCACCGGGCTCGCCGGCTACCTGCGCGAGCGCGGCTTCACCCGGGTCGTGCTCTGTGGTCTCGCCACCGATTTCTGCGTCGCCTGGAGCGCGCTCGACGCCCGCGCCGCCGGGTTCGAGGCCGTGGTGGTGGCGGACGCCGTGCGGGGCATCGACCGGGACGGCTCGGTCGCGGCCGCCTGGGCCCGGATGGGGCAGGCCGGCATCGGGCGCGTGCGGCTCGCCGACATCGCCTGAGCCGATCGGGGCGAACGGCCGCAGCGCCGTGACCGCCCCGCGCGCACCGCGTTGACCCCGGCAACCGACAATGGAGGCCGCATGTCGACCAAGCACGCCAAGACCGAGACCCCGAGCGACGCCGACCTCAAGGGCAATCCCGGGATCGGAGCCTCGAAGGGCATGACGGGCCGCGACCCGGAGGACCTGGAGGCGGATTCGACCTTCGAGGGCGATGTCGAGAACGAGACCACCCGCGAGGGCGGCGTCGACCCGAACCACCGCCCGCGCAAGAACGCCTGAGCGCGCGTCAGACCACGCTGCCGCGCAGGTCGTAGGCGCCCGCGTCCTCGATCTTCACCGTGACGATGTCGCCCGGGCGGACCGGGCGGCGGAAGCTGGCGTGCACGCTGCCGTCGATCTCGGGCGCGTCGTACTTGGTGCGCCCGACCGCCACGTTGCCGCCGACCGAGTCGATGATCACGGGTAGGCGCCGGCCGACCTTGGCCTTCTGCAGCCGCAGGGCCACGCCCTGCTGCGCCTCCATGAAGCGGCGCTTGCGCTCCTGCTGAACCTCCGGCGGCACCGCCTCTGCAAGGTGGTTGGCGGGTGCGCCCTTCACGGGCTCGTAGGTGAAGCAGCCGACGCGCTCGAGCTTCGCCTCGCGGATCCAGCCGAGCAGTTCCTCGAACTCGGCCTCGGTCTCGCCGGGAAAACCCACAATGAAGGTCGAGCGGATGGCCAGATCCGGGCAGGTCTCGCGCCAGCGCCGGATGCGCTCCAACTGCTTCTCCTGGTTGCCGGGCCGGCGCATGCGCTTGAGCACCGAGGGGCTCGCGTGCTGGAGCGGCATGTCGAGGTAGGGGAGGATCTTGCCCTCGGCCATCAGCGGGATGACCTCGTCCACGTGCGGGTAGGGGTAGACGTAGTGGAGCCGCACCCAGGCGCCGAGCTCGCCGAGTTCCTTGGCGAGGTCGTAGAAGCGGGCCCGCACCTCCCGGTCGCGCCAGGGGCTCGTGGCGTAGCGGGTGTCGATCCCGTAGGCGCTGGTGTCCTGCGAGACGACGAGGAGTTCCTTCACGCCGGCCTTCACCAGCTTCTCGGCCTCGCGCAGCACGTCGCCGGCCGGGCGGCTGACGAGGTCGCCGCGAAGCGAGGGGATGATGCAGAAGGTGCAGCGGTTGTTGCAGCCCTCCGAGATCTTCAGATACGCGTAGTGCCGCGGCGTGAGCTTGACCCCCTGCGGCGGGATCAGGTCGAGGAACGGGTCGTGGGCCGGCGGCACCGCCTCATGCACGGCGGCCACCACCGACTCGTAGGCCTGCGGGCCGGTGACGGCCAGGAGGTTCGGGTACTTCTCGCGGATCTCGTCCGGTTGCGCGCCCATGCAGCCGGTGACGATGACCCGGCCGTTCTCGGCCATCGCGTCGCCGATCGCCTGCAGCGATTCGGCCTTCGCCGAATCGAGGAAGCCGCAGGTGTTGACGATGACGACGTCCGCCCCGTCGTGCTTGCGCGCCAGCTCGTACCCTTCCGCGCGCAGGTGGGTGAGGATCCGCTCGGAATCGACCAGCGCCTTCGGGCAGCCCAGCGACACGAAGGAGATCCGTGGCGCGCTGGCCTTCGGTGAGGGGGCAGGGGAGGCGGTCATGGCTCGTCCAAAACGGCGCCGCGGCCTCGCAAGGCTCCCGAAGGCCCGCGCCGCGCGCTGATCGCGTGAAATCTGGAATCGTTCGCCCCTATACAGGCATCGCGCGCGCGTTGCGAGCCCGGACCGACGGCGGGGCTCCCATGCAGGGCGGGCGGTCCATGCGCTCCCTCCCCACTCTGCTGGGGAGGGAGAGTGCGGAGGGGTTCCCGCATACGATACGGCCACACGGCAGCCCTCCTCGCATCTCTACAACTTTAAAATATTCCTATTCTATGCTGATTTGCCGTGCCCTGGCCGCGGCGCGTCCTGAGACGCATCGGGGCGCTTTCCCGGTCAGCCGCCGGGGCGCGGCGTGCGGTCAGGCCGGTGCCCGCGTCTGCCGTCGGCTGCGGCAGCCCCGGACGCGGGACCGACATGCCGCCGGCACGGACCGGGCAGCGCGCGGGCGCGGAAATGCCCCGGTCGCCGACCCCGCGCGATCCTCGGATCGCCTTCCGGGCGGTGGGCTGAAGCCTACGGCGCCGATCCACTACGGGACGGTGCACGACGCAAGCTCGCCCGCAAGCGGCGAGGGTTCTTCCCGGGGCGCCTCCACGAGGCGCACCGGCCCAGACCTCCTCTCAGCTTGGCGTAGATCGGACCCCGGCGTAACGGACACCGCGACGCGCATACGGATGGAGCGCTCGACCGGGTGCACATCCGCGGGACGCCGGGCGGCCGGCCTTTGTGCAACGTTGCGTCAGGGCCTCGCGGCGTCCCGCGTCCCCCCGATCCGACGATCTTGGGCCACGCCCCCGGCACCTTGCGCGGGGCCGTTTCCGCGCGTCCGGTCTCCGCGCCGACAGGGCAGGGCGGCTCCGTGCCCGCTTCCCCCGCGGCACCGCCTGTGCGAGGCGTGTCCCGGCGGATGCCGGACGCCAGAGGCCGGCCAGGCCCCCCGGAGACGAGACGCGACGCCCATGTGGACCCGTGAGATCCCGTTCTGCGATCCCGCCGCGGCGGCGGCGCGGCTGCGGCACCTGCCGGGGCTCGCCTTCCTCGACAGCGCGATGCCGCACGCCACGCTCGGCCGGCACTCGATCGTCGCCGCCGACCCGTTCGGGCGCTTCCGTTTTCGCGATGGCCGCGCCACCCTCGACGGGCGCCCGGTGCCGGGCGGCCCGATCGAGGCCCTGCGCGCCGCGCTCGCGCCCTGGCGGACCGACCCCGCCGACGAGATCTTCCCGGGCGGGGCGATCGGCTACTTCGCCTACGATCTGGGGCAGGCGCTGGAGCGCGTGGCGC
>NZ_LSIX01000454.1:0-693 GCF_001556475.1 Methylobacterium sp. CCH5-D2
GCGATCGCATATGCCGAGCGAGCCTAGCCCCGGTCAGGCGCGGGTCCCCTCTCCCTACAGGAGCGGGGACCCGCGCTTCGTTCTGGGACGATGCGTTTGGCCGAACCCACCGACCGGAGACCGGTTCAGGCGTCCGCGCGGGGCTCCAGCGGGCAGAGCGCGCCGCAGGAGGGGATGCCCGGCAGGCGGCTGCGCAGGCAGCAGGTGCGGCGGCGGCAGCCGGCGGTGCCCGGGAAGAGCGCCTGCGCGAGCGGCGTGCGGGCGCAGGCGGAGCCGCCGGGGCGCCCGAGGCAGGCGGCGACCTCGCTGCAGGCCGGGGCGTCCCCGTCCCCGAGCTCCCCCGCGACGTAGTCGAGGATCACCGCGGCGTTGCCCCAGATCACCCGCGGGGCGAGACCGCACTGGGCGCAGCACAGCTCCACGAAGGGACGCAGGTGGTCCTCGACCAGCCCCGCGAGCCCCGGCCGCGCCCCGGCGGTGCAGGCCCGGCCGCAGCCCGGCCCGGCGGGCTCCGGATCGACCAGCAGGCGCGCGGGCCGTCCCGCGGCGTCGAGTTCGAGGCTCGTGCGCTCGAAGCCGAGCGGGAGCGGCCGGCCGAGCCGGACCAGGGCGGTCAGGGCGGGCGTCGCCAGGGCGGCGAGGTAGAACTGGCTCCAGTAGGAGACGAGGGCGCGCCGGTCGATCGCGGCGGGC
>NZ_LSIX01000455.1:0-478 GCF_001556475.1 Methylobacterium sp. CCH5-D2
CACGCGCCGCCCCGGCGCCGCGGCGGGTCCTGCATCCCGCCGCGGCGTTGGCAGGGAGCCTGATCCGGATGACCGCCGGAGCGGGTCACGGGCGGCGCGGCGGCCCCCGCGTCGCCGGCCGGTCAGCCGGTGCCCCGGGCGCCTCGTGCGACGCAGGGCCACGCTCGGCCGAAGCCCCGGAAGACCAGCGGGGCACGTCCGATAGCGCGGCCTGGAGGCCGTTGGAACCGATGCCTTGCCCAATACGAGGCCGGGTGCAGGACGCGTAAGTCTGCCGGGGACAGAGGCCGGGATCGCGGGAGCCAACCCGTGTACTCGGACATCCACGATCGGGGTCGAGGCAGGTGGAGAAGCCGCGACGCGACACCGGGCCGGAGGGAGCGCCACGCCCCCGCCGACCCGCGGGACGCCGGGGAACCGGTATCCGTACGCTCATCCTCAAGGGTTCCGCGGCGTCCCGCGTCTCCCTCTCGGCCAT
>NZ_LSIX01000456.1:0-1617 GCF_001556475.1 Methylobacterium sp. CCH5-D2
TGCGGGCGCAGTCCTCGCAGACGTCGGCGCACTCGGCGCAGGTATGCTTGTGGTGTGCGGTCCCCAACAGCATGAAGTGCGCCGAGGTCCGGCAGATTTCGGCGCAGGCGAGCATCAGCCGGAAGTGTTCGGGCTCGACGTGCTTGCCGCCGGCCGGGAGGCAGTGGTTCGAGGCCATGCTGAGGCAGGTCTGGTAGCAGCGTAGGCACTCGTCGATGCAGGACTGCATCTCGCTCGACATCTGGTGCATTCAGGTTCTCCGTCTATCCATCGCAAGGTTTGCGGCACGACTGGAATGCTGACTCAGTATCAGATAAGTCAGACCGTCATTACCCTAATATAGAACTCACGGGATACAGATGCGTTCTGAAATAAATACTCTGAAGCATCACGTATTCGGGAGGGCCGCCTGCGCGCGGACGCGACCGCTCAGTTGGTGCCGCGCTTCCTGAGGAAGGCCTCCATCTGGGCGATCTCAACGTCCTGAGCCTTGATGATCTCCTCAGCCAGCTTCCGGATCTCGGGGTCCTTGGAATGCTGGAGGGCGACCTTGGCCATCCCGACGGCGCCCTTGTGGTGGGGAATCATGCCGCGCACGAAATCGACGTCGACGTCGTTCGAGTAGCGGATGTCCATGTTCCGGTGCATCTCGGCATCGACGTCCCGGAACGCCTTCGTGGCCGGCGTGTCCGCTTTGTCCGCGGCAGCCATGGCGGCGTGGTCGTGACCGCCATGGCTGGCATGGTCGTGGGCCTCGTGCGCTAAGGCGATGCCCGAGAGGCCGAGGGCCAGGGCTCCGGCGGCGAGGGTCGAGGTCAGGGTCTTCATCGAGGAGGCTTCCTGGTGCGAGGGGTCAGTTGAACTTGCCGCTGGCGGTCGCGCCGTCGGGACCAGTGAGTTGCACGGCCCCCTTGGGGCTTTCGCCGAGGGCGACCGCGGCCCTGCCGGACAGGCGGTTGCCGTCGGCGGGCTCCAGGGGGACGCGGGTCGGCTTGCCGCCGACGACGAGGATGGCCGTGCCCTTGAAGCCGGAGGTCGGGACCGGCTTCTGGCCCTCGTCCAACAGGAACACGTCGACGGTCTCGCCCTTGGCGACGAGCTCGACGTGGAACTTGCCGGCGTCCGTCACCCGGCCGCCGTGCTGGCCGGAGGTCTCGTGGGCGTAGGCGGTGGTCGCGGCGAGCAGGCCGGCGACCAGGGTTACTCTGGGTAGGATCACGCTCTCGTCTCCTCTTGGGGGTCAGTAGGCCTCGGCCGGGCGCGGGCGCGCGCCGTCCGGGGATGGGTAGGCCGGCGCCTCGGCGTGCAGCGCACGCAGCCGCTCAAGCGGCCTGCGGCCGAAGCGCAGGAACAGGACGGGGGTCAGGAAGGTGTCGAGCAACGTCGCGCTGATCAGGCCGCCGAAGATCGTCACCGCGACCGGGTGCAGGATCTCCTTGCCCGGGCTCGCCGCGTCGTAGAGCAGCGGCAACAGCGCCACGCCGGCCGAGAGCGCCGTCATCAGCACCGGGGTCAGCCGTTCCAGACTGCCGCGCACGACGAGTTCGGGCCCGAACGGCACGCCCTCGTGCAGCGACAGGTTCAGGTAGTGGCTGATCTTGAGGATGCCGTTGCGGG
>NZ_LSIX01000457.1:0-309 GCF_001556475.1 Methylobacterium sp. CCH5-D2
GCGAGATGCCCGGGTTGAAGGTCATGCTGACCGTGAACGAGCCCTCGTTGAACGGAGGCAGGAAGGCCCGGGGCAGGTTCCAGGCGGCGACGCCCGCGGCGGCGACCGCCACGGCGACGCTTCCGACGAGCCAGCCCTTGTGCCGGAAGGCGACCCGCAGCAGGGCGGCGTTGCCCCGCTTGAGCAGCTTGAGGAAGCGGCTGTCGTGCTCCTCAAGGTTCCTGAGCCCCGGGAGCAGCAGCGACGCCAGCACCGGCGTCAGGGTGATGGAGGTGAGCAGGCTCGCCAGGATGGAGATGATGTAGGCCT
>NZ_LSIX01000458.1:0-9484 GCF_001556475.1 Methylobacterium sp. CCH5-D2
GGGTAGGGCAGGCGGGCGACGACCGGGGGCGGGGCGCCGGTCGCGTCGCGGCCGCCATCGACGATCAGCCCGCCCTCCGTGAAGGCGCACAGGCCCACGCCCGAGCGGTTGCCGCGGTCGAGGGCGTTGGAAAAGTCTTCCGGCGCGAAAGGCCGGCCGTGCAGCCGGGCCAGGCCCGCGGCGACCGCGAGCGCGAGCTGCGTGCCCGAGCCGAAGCCCGCATGGGCGGGAATCGCCTCCGCGACCCGGATCCGCACGCCCGCGCCCACCCCGAGATGGGCGGCGGCCGCCCGGATGTAGCCGAGAACCCGCTCCGCCTCCGGCCCCTCGGCGCATGGCTCGGGCGCGGGCTCGGCGGTGAGCCTGAGGGCGGGCGCGTCGATGGCGAGCCCGATGCTGCCGAAGCGGCGCCCGAGGCCCCCGTGCAGGTCGAGGAAGCCGAAATGCAGCCGGGCCGGGGCCTCGACCGTGACGGCGGTCGCCGGTCCCGCCGCGGGCTCGCTCCGGCTCGGCAGTTCGGGCACCCGGTCTCTCCTCGGCTCGTCGCGTGGTCTGGCTAGAGCGCCCGCGCCGCCCGGCGGTTCCGTGGACGGGTTCCGTGGACGGGTTCCGAAGACAGGCCCCGATCGGCGGGCGCCGGCTTCTCCCATGCGGGCGCCCGCCGGGCAACCGGCGGGCCTCGCGATGCGATTCGGCGCGCTGGGGCCTTGCCTGCCGGGGCCGCGCGATGCAAACCTGACCGCGAGGCGGCCCGGATGCCGTCCGCCAGAGGTTGCGCCGTGGTCTGACCAGGGGCGCGGCCCGTCCGGCGGGCAGGCCATTCCGGCACGCCGGGCCCGACCGCGCGGCCCGGCGGCATCGGTCTTAGGCGACCGCCCCCGCGCAGCGACAGCCTGCGATGCGCGCGGCCCAACGATAAAACACGCGAGGGTGGATGGCAGCCTGGGTCAAGGGTGGGGCGACCGACGCCGACGCCGCCGTGATGGCGGCGGCACGGCTCCTGTCGTCCGCGCACGCGCCGGTCTTCGCCGGCCTCAACGCCGAGGTGGCGGCGATCCGCGCCGCCTACGATCTCGCCGGACGCATCGGCGCATCGGTCGACACCGCGGGCGGGGACGCGACCTACGCCGATCTCGGCGCGCTGGCCCGGGTCGGCGCGATGCAGGCGCCGCCCGCCGAGGTGGCGGGCCGCGCCGACGCGGTGCTCGTGGTGGGCGAGGCTCCCCTCAAGAGCCCGCTCGTCGAGCGGCTGCGCGGGACGAAGCCGGTCCGCGGGCGCGCCGCGGGCGCGGAGCGCAGCATCCACCATCTCCGGAGCAACCAGGATCTCGCGGTCCAGATCGCGCATCTGCGGGCGCATGCCCGCGGCCACATGACCTCCGACGCCGGGATGGCGGAGACCGCCCGGGCGATGGCCTCCGCGCTCTACGGCGCCGTGCTGTACGATCCGGGCGAGCTCGGCACGCTCGGCATCGAGATGCTGCAGGGGCTGGCGATGGACCTCAACGAGTCCACCCGCTGCTTCGCGCTCTCGGTCAGCGACGGCACCCAGGACCGCGCCGCCCTCCAGGTCGCGGCCTGGACCACGGGGCAGGCCACCCGCGTCGGCTTCGGCCGGCGCGTGCCGGAGCAGGATCCCTGGCGCTTCGACGCCGACCGGCAGGCGCGGGCCGGCGAGGCCGACGCCGCGCTCTGGCTCGCCAGCCTGCCGACCCCGCGGCCCACGTGGCTGAAGACCCTGCCCACCGTGGCGCTGGTCGGCGCGGACGCCGCGCCCGACCTCGCCGAGGTGGTGATCCGGGTGGGCGAGCCCGGCCGGGAGACCGGCGGCGTGCTCTGGAACGAGGGCCGCGCCGGCCTGAGCTACCGCGCCCCCGAGCAGGGCGCAGACCTGCCCACCGCCGCCGACATCATCGCGCGCATCGCGGCGGCCGTCGCCGGCCGCGGCGCCGTCGCCGGCCGGAGCGCCGTCGCGAACAGTGAGGACGCCTGATGCTGATCCGGATCCAGGGCGGCCGGGTCGTCGATCCGACCGCCGGCCGCGACGCGGTGGGCGACGTCTGGGTCGAGGACGGCCGCATCGTCGCGCCGCCGAGCGACCGCAAACCCGACCAGACCCTCGACGCCGCCGGCTGCGTGGTGATGGCGGGTGGCGTCGAGGTGCACTCGCACATCGCGGGCGGCAACGTCGTCACCTCGCGCCTGCTGCTGCCTGAGCTCTACGTCAGCGAGGCGGCGCCCGAGGGCCATCCCTTCGCGCACGCGGGGGGTGCGGCCGGCTGGATCGGCGCCACCTACGCGCGGATGGGCTACACCACGGCCGTCGAGCCGGCGATGCCGCCGGTCCACGCGCTCGCGACCCAGCTCGAACTCGCCGACATCCCGCTGCTCGACCGCGGCGCGCTCACCGTGCTCGGCAACGACGACCACCTCCTGCAGATCCTGCGGGACGGCGAGGGCAGGGCGGCCGTGCGCGACCTCGTGGCCTTGAACGTCGCGACCTCGCGGGGCTTAGGGGTCAAGTGCATCAACGCGGGCGGCGCCTCGGCCTTCAAGGACGGCGCGCTCAAGCTCAGCCTCGACGACGAGATCCCCTGCTACGGGTTGTCCACCCGCAAGATCATGGGCGCGCTCCTCGACGCGGTCGAGGAGATCGGCGTGCCGCACCCGCTGCACGTCCACTGCAACAACCTGGGGCTTCCCGGCGCCGACGACTCGCTCGTCGCGACGCTCGACGCGGCGGAGGGGCGGCGGATCCACTTCGCGCACGCCCAGTTCTACGCCTACGGCGTCTCGGATCCCGAGAACCCGATGACCGGCGGCTTCCGCTCGGCGGCAAGGCGCATCGTGGACGCCATGATGACGAACCCGCAGGCGAGCCTCGACATCGGGCAGGTGGTGTTCGGCCAGACGGTCACCGTCTCGCTCGACATCCTGCGCCAGTTCGGCGGCCGCAAGGGCGCCAAGCCCAAGAAGTGGGTGCTGAACGCGGGCGACGCGGAGGGCGGCGGCGTGGTGCCGTTCCTCTACCGGCCGAAGGGTCCGACGAGCTCGCTGCAATGGGCGATCGGCCTTGAGATCATGCTGCTGTCGGGCGACCCCGAGCGCACGATCCTCACCACCGACCACCCGAACGGCGGTCCCTTCACCCAGTACCCGCGCATCATCCACCTGCTGATGGACAAGGAGGCGCGCGACCGCGAGATCGCGACGCTGCCGGGGATCGTGAAGGAGCGCTCGGAGATCGCCACGATCGAGCGCGAGTACACCTTCTCGGAGATCGCCCAGCTCACCCGCTCGGGACCGGCCAAGCTCCTCGGGCTCGACGACCGCGGGCATCTGCGCGCCGGGGGCCGCGCCGACATCGCGATCTACCGCGACGACCCGGACCGGACCGCGATGTTCACCGCGGCGAAGTTCGTGCTCAAGGACGGCCACGTCATCGTCGAGGACGGGCAGGTCGTGGACTGGCGCGCGGGCCGGTCCCTCGCGCTCACCGTCGAGTCCGACCGGGCGATGGAGCGGCGCACCGAGACCTACCTGCAGGACCGCTACGGCCAGGGCCTCGACAGCTTCGCGGTGCCGGAGGCGGCGTTCGCGACGGACAAGCCCGTGTTCGAGGACGTGGCATGCCGGACGTGACGCTGTCGCGGATGCTCCGCGGATCCGAGGGGCCGATGCGGCTTTCGAACCATGGCTGAGATGACGCACCTCACCCTCAACGGCATCCCGGTCGAGGACACCTTCGCGGAGGCCTTCGACGTCGCCGGGACCGCGCTCATCGTGACGAACGACACCGCCCGCTGGGCGATGATCGCCGCCACCGTGATGACGGGCTTCGCCACCTCGGTGATCGGCTGCGGCGCCGAGGCCGGGATCGACGCCGAGCTCTCCCCCGAGGAGACGCCGGACGGGCGCCCCGGCGTGCGCATCCTGCTGTTCGGCTTCGAGCCGAACGGGCTGAAGGACCAGCTGATCAAGCGCGTCGGCCAGTGCATCCTGACCTGCCCGGGCACCGCGGCCTACGCGGGCGTCGACGGGCCGACCAAGATCAAGCTCGGCGGCGCGATCCGCTATTTCGGCGACGGCTTCGCGGTCGCCAAGCGCCTGCCCGACGAGACCGGCAAGCTGCGCCGCTACTGGCGCATCCCGGTCATGGACGGCGAGTTCCTGTGCGAGGACTTCGTGCGGGCGGTCGATGGCGCGGTCGGCGGCGGCAACCTCCTGTTCCTCGGCCGGAAGCATGCCGACACGCTGAAGGTCGCCGAGATCGCCGTCGAGGCGGCCGCCGCCGTGCCCGGCGCGATCCTGCCCTTCCCGGGCGGCATCGTGCGCTCGGGCTCCAAGGTCGGCGGGCGCACCAAGGGGATGATGGCCTCGACCAACGACGCCTACTGCCCGACGCTGAAAGGTCGGGCCGGCTCGCGGCTGCCGCCCGAGTGCAACGTGGTCCTGGAGATCGTGATCGACGCGCTGACCTCGCAAGGGGTCTCCGACTCGATGCGGGCGGCGCTCCACGCGGCGACCGAGGTCGGGGCCGCCCACGGCCTCGTGGCGGTCACGGCCGGCAATTACGGCGGCAATCTCGGGCGCCACCATTACCACTTGCGCGACCTGCTCGCGAAGGAGGCCTGAGATGCCCGTCCTCACCCTCCGGGAGGCGCCCCCCGAGCGCCTCGACTTCCTCGCCGTCAACCCGCTGGCGCTCTCGGGCCTGAGCCAGGGCGATGCCGAGCGCCTCGTCGTCGGCACCACCCGGCGCGGGCTGGTGCTCGGCGACTGCTTCACGGTCGCGCTCGACGGCTCCGACACGCTGACCATCGCGGGCGGCCACGAGCGGCTCGACCGGGTCGGCGCCGCGATGTCCGAGGGCGCGATCCGCGTCGAGGGCGATGTCGGCCAGCGCCTCGGCGCCGGCATGGCGGGCGGCAGCCTCACCGTCACCGGCAATGCCGGGCCCTTCGCGGGCTCGGGCGCCACCGGCGGCACCATCGTGATCGAGGGCGATGCCGGCGACCATGCGGGCGGGGCGGTCCACGCCGCCAAGGTCGGCCTCGACGGCGCCACCCTGGTGATCCGCGGCAGCGCCGGGGACTACCTCGGCGACAGCATGCGCCGCGGCCTGATCGTGGTCGAGCGGGCGGGCGCTTTTGCCGGCGCGCGGATGATCGCCGGCACGATCGCGGCGGGCACGGTCGGCGACCATCCGGGCTACGGCATGCGCCGCGGCACCCTGGTGGTGGGCGGCCACGGCAGCCTGATGCCGACCTTCGTCGAGACCGGGGCGCTCGATCTCGTCTACCTGCGGCTGCTCGCCAAGTCGCTCCGCCCGGTGAGCGCCCGCCACGCCGACCTGCTCGCCAATGCGCCCAATGGTGTGCCCAAGCGCTACTCGGGCGACCTCGCCACGATCGGCAAGGGCGAGCTCTGGGTCGCGGCGTAGTCGCGACGCGGCGGCCTTAAGCCGCCGCGCTCCCGCCCTCCATTTCCCCGGACGGGCGGAAGGCCGCCTCACGCCGCCCGGCGGCGCAGGCGCATCACGAAGCCGATCACCTCGGCCACCGCCCGGTAGTGCTCGGCCGGGATCTCCTGGTCGATCTCGACGGTGGCGTGGAGCGCGCGGGCCAGCGGCGGGTTCTCCAGCACCGGCACGTCGTGCTCGGCCGCGACCTTGCGGATGCGCAGGGCCAGGGCATCGACGCCCTTGGCGACGCAGACCGGCGCGGTCATGCCCGCCTCGTAGCGCAGGGCCACGGCGTAGTGGGTCGGGTTGGTGACGACGACGGTGGCGGAGGGCACGGCGGCCATCATGCGCTTCTTGGTGCGCTGGGCCCGCAACTGCCGCATGCGGCCCTTCACCTCCGGGTTGCCGTCCGTCTCCTTCATCTCCTGCTTCATCTCCTCCTTCGACATGCGCAGGCCCTGGCGCCAGCGGAAGCGCTGGTAGAGTGCGTCGGCGAGCGCGATCAGGAGGTGGATGGCGAGCACGCCGCCGAGAAGCTTCAGGCTGATCGAGAAGATCGCCGCGAGGCAGGCCGCCACGTCGAGGCGCACGAAGGCCTCCAGCCGGTCGCGGTCGTTCCAGAGCAGGGTGCCGACGACCACGCCGACGACCCCCATCTTGGCGAGCCCCTTGCCGAACTGCACCAGGGCCTCGACCCCGAAGATGCGCTTGACCCCGGCCATCGGCGAGATCCGGTCGAATTTCGGCGCCAGCGTCTCGGTGGTGAAGACGAGCGGGTGCTGCAGCAAGCCCGCGGCGAGCCCGGCCGCGACGGCGAGCCCCGCCGGCACCGCGAGCGCCTGGAGCCAGAGCAGCAGCACGCGCGAGACCACGCCCTGCATGGTGTGGGCGTCGTCCGGCAGGGCGTGCGCGTTCATCAGGAAGGCGCGCATCTCGACCGTGAGGGTGCGGGCGATGTCGGGCCCCGCGATCACCAGCGCCAGCGTGAAGGCGCCGAGTGCCGCGAAGGTGTTGATCTCGATGCTGTTGGCGACTTGGCCGCGCTCGATCGCCTGGTCGAGCCGGCGTTGGGACGGCTCCTCGGTCTTGTCCTCCTGCTCCGCGTCGTCAGACATCGCGGCCCCCGAAGCATCGGGTGCTCAGCGCCCGGACGGTGCCTAGCGCCCCGAGAGCTGCGCGAGGAAGCGGCCGAGGTCGTCCAGGAAGACGCCCATCATCACGCCGATGCAGCCCACGAAGATCGCCATGCCGATCAGGATCGAGGCCGGCACCGCGACGAAGAAGACCTGCAGCTGCGGCATCATCCGCGAGAGCACGCCGAGCCCGAGGTTGAACAGGATGCCGAAGGCGATGAAGGGCGCCGAGATCTGCACCGCGAGCGCGAAGCCGCGGGCGATCGCCTTGAGCGCCAGCTGCACCGCGTCGCCGAAGCCCGGCACCCCGTCCGGCGGCAGCAGCGCGTAGCTGCGCCCGATCCCCTCCAGCGCGATGTGGTGCAGGTCGGCGGCCAGGATCAGGGTGATGCCGAGCAGGGTCAGGAAGTTGCCGACGGTCGCCTGCTGCCCGCCCATCGTCGGGTCGACCGTCATGGCGTAGGAGAGGCCGAGCTGCTGCGAGACGATCAGCCCCGCGGTCTGGAGCGCGGCGACCAGCATCCGGACGGTGAGCCCCAGCACCAGCCCGACCAGCGTCTCGCCGAACAGCAGCGCGACGAGCCGCGGGCCGGCGAGCGTCTCGGGGGCGCCCAGCAGCGGGCGCACGGTCGGGAACAGCACCAGCGCCACCAGCAGCGCGAAGGCGAGCCGCAGGCGCGGCGAGATCGTGTTCTCGCCGATGCCCGGCATCAGCATGATCAGCGTGCCGACGCGCGCGAAGGTGAGCAGGTAGGCCGCCGCGATCCCGGGCAGAAGGAGATTCATCCCCCGCCTTATGGCACGCGCCCGCGGACACGTCCCGCGCAGCCATCACCCGCCGGCCGCGATGCGGGCGGCGATGCGGGTCATGTAGCCGGCCATGGCGTCGCCCATGAAGGGCAGCATCAGCAGCAGCGCCGCGAAGACCGCCACGATCTTGGGCACGTAGATCAGGGTCTGCTCCTGGATCTGGGTCAGCGCCTGGACGAGGGAGACCACGAGGCCGACGACGAGCGCCACCAGCATCAGGGGCCCGGCCATCTTCAGGAAGACGAAGATGCCGTCGCGGGCGACGTCGAGGATGGCGAGACCGGTCATTGGGGGTACGCGAGCGGAGGCGGGGAGGGCGCGGGAGATCGGAAAGGAATCAGATCTGCATGCGCATGATCTCCTCGTAGGCGGAGAGCATGCGGTCGCGCACGGCGACCATGGTCTGCAGGGCGGTCTCGCTCTCGGCGACGGCGGTGACGACATCGACGACGTTGGCCTTGCCGGCCGCGACCGACATCGCCTGCGCGTCGGCCCGCTGGCCGGCGGCGCCCACTTGGTCGATCGCCTGGCCGAGGAGCTGGGTGAAGTCGGTGCCGGTGCCCGAGACGGGCCCGATCCGCGGCGCCGGGCGGCCGGTGCCGATGCCCTGGACCGCCGCGTAGGCGCCGGCCGCGAAGTTGCTGCTCGCCATGGCCCGACTACTTCAGGATCTCGAGGGTGCGGGAGATCATCCGGCGGGTCGCCGTGACCATGTTGAGGTTGGCCTCGTAGGAGCGCTGGGCCTCGCGCATGTCCATGTTCTCGATCAGCGCGTTGACGTTGGGCATGCGCACCGCCCCCTTCTCGTCGGCGGCCGGGTTGCCGGGGTCGTACTTGCTGCGGAAGGCGCTCTGGTCGCGCCGGACCCGGCCGGTCTCGACGAGGCTCGCGCCGGTGTCGCGGTCGAGATGGCTCGTGAAGGTCGGGATCTTGCGCCGGTAGGGTTCCATGGTCGCGCTCTGGGGCGAGGAATCCGCGTTGGCGATGTTCTCGGCGATGATGCGCATGCGCCCCGACTGGGCCTTGAGGCCCGAGGCGGCGATGGTGAGCGACTTCGAGAAATCCACGGCCCGATCCTTTCAGGCGAAATCCGGCCTCGCCCTCAGCGCTTGCCGACGGCGATCTTCAGGGTGTCGAGGCTCTTCTGGTACATCGAGGCGGCGAGCTGGTAGTCCGACTGGTTGTCGCCGGCCTTCATCATCTCCTCCTCCAGGTTCACCGCGTTGCCGCTCGGGCGGACCTCGAAGCTCTTGACCTTGCGCGGGTCGGCGCCCGGGCCCGCGGTGCCGGCGGGCGCCATGTGGCCGGCCTGGGTCAGCGCGAGGGTGCCGGAGGCGGCGGGCTTGCCCGTCGCCGGGTCCAGGCGGAGCGCCGCGAGGTCGCGCGGGCGGAAGCCCGGCATGTCGGCGTTGGCGACGTTCTCGGCGATGAGGGTCTGGCGGGCCTGCTGCCACTGCATCCGGGTGCGCAGCATGGCGAGCAGCGGCAGATCGGTGACGGCCACGGGCCTCGCCTCCAGGGTGGTCGGACAGATCTGCCGACCGGCAGAATCTGCCGGGTCCATGGTTAACGGAGCGTTAAGCCGGGCGGCACGCCCGTCGGGACCGCCGGGGGAAGCTGTTAACGAAAGTTTAAGCGCGATTGCGCGCCGCACCCGTCCACATGCTAAACTGCGCAGCGAAGTTGCGTCGAGGCCGCGCGGGCCCAGAACGAGAGTGCGAAGCCTTGCTGCAGTCCGTGTTCGGCTCCGAGGGCTCCCCGATCATCCAGTACGTCAGCATCTTCGCCGTGATCTTCGCGGTCCTCGCGGTGATCGTGCTGGTGCTGCGCCGCCTCACCGGGGGCGGCCTCGCCGTGCCGGGACGCGGCCCGCAGCGCGGGCGCCAGCCGCGGCTCGGCATCGTCGACGTGTACGAGCTCGACCGGCAGCGCCAGCTCATCCTGCTGCGGCGGGACAACGTGGAGCACCTGCTCCTCGTCGGCGGCCCGAACGACGTGGTGATCGAGCGCAACATCCAGCGCGGGCGCGCGCTCGGCGAGCCGGCCCTGCGGCCCGACGCCCTGCACGAGCCCGAGC
>NZ_LSIX01000459.1:0-24630 GCF_001556475.1 Methylobacterium sp. CCH5-D2
CGGCCACCGCCACGGACGCGGCCGGCAACACCTCGCCGGCCGGGCAGACGGTGCTGACGGTCGATCTGACCCCGCCGGCGCCCCCCGTGCTCGGCGCGCTGCCGCCCGCTACCGACGACAGCACGCCCACCATCACGGGCACGACCGAGCCGAACGCCACGGTGACCATCGCCAACGGCACCACGGTGCTGGGCACGGCTGTCGCGGACCCGGCGGGCAATTTCAGCTTCACCCCGAGCGCCCCGCTTCCGGCGGGCACCGCGAGCCTCAGCGCCACCGCCACGGATGTCGCCGGCAACACCGGCACGGCCTCGGCCGCGGTGCCGGTCGTGATCACGGCGCCGCCGGTCGGCGGAGGCGACACCACGCCGCCGGACGCACCGGTCCTGACGGGCTTCACGGCACCCACCAACAACACCACGCCGACCATTAGCGGCACGGCGGAGCCCGGCGCGACGGTCAGCATCGCGAACAACGGGGCCGAGATCGGATCGGTCGTGGCGGACGCGAACGGCGCCTTCAGCTTCACCCCGACCACGCCTCTGACGGCGGAGGGCAACAGCCTGACGGCCACCGCCACGGACGCGGCCGGCAACGTCTCGCCGGTCTCGACCGCGGTCGCGCTGACGATCGACACGACGCCACCCGCGGCGCCCACCCTGACCGGGCTGCCGGCCACGACGGACGACACCACGCCGACCATCACGGGCACGACCGAGCCGAACGCCACGGTGACCATCGCCAACGGCGGCACGGTGCTGGGCACCGCGGCGGCTGACGAGGTGGGCAATTTCAGCTTCACCCCGACCGCCGCCCTGCCGGCGGGCACCGCGAGCCTCACCGCCACCGCCCGAGACGTGGCCGGCAACACCGGGCCGGCCTCGGCCGCGGTCAGCCTGCTGATCGACCCCGGAATCGATGCGCCGCCGACCGCCACCCTCACGGTCGCCACCACGGCGGACGGCGTCATCAACGCCGCCGAGGCCGCGGCCACGGCCTTCACGGTGACCGGCCTCGACACGGGCACCACGGCGAGCGCCAGCTTCAGCGCCGGCGGCACCACCGTCACCGTGCCGGTCGTCGCCGACGGCAGCTACGCCGCCGACCTGTCCGGGCTGACGGGCCCGGTGAGCACGAGCCTGGTGCTGACCGGACCGGCCGGCACCACCGCCACCGTGACCGGACCGACCCTCGCGCTCGACACCGTGGCACCAGCGGGCACCGCATCCGCCAGCACGGCGGACGGCCCGGCGGTCGCGAGCTTCACTTACACGGTCAGCTTCCCCGAGGCCGTCACCGGGGTCGGTGTCGACGACTTCCTGCTCACAGGCACGAACGGTGCTGCCGGCACCATCACGGGCGTCACCGGCTCCGGCGGCAGCTACACCGTCACCGTAGCGGGCGTCACCGGCTCGGGCATCCTGACGCTGGGCCTCGCCCCGGCCTCGGACATCGCCGACCTCGCGGGCAACGCCGCGACCCTGGTCCCGGCGAGCCGCGACGTCACCGGCATCCCGCCGGTCCAGCCGGTGATCACGGGCTACAGCGACGATACCGGCGTGCCCGGCGACAACGTCACGAACGACAACACGCCGACGATCCGGGGCATCGGCGCCCCCGGCGCGACCGTGACGCTGACCGCCATCGCCGCGGGCGCGGCCGTCACGGCCACCGGCGCGGTGGCGGCCGACGGAACCTGGACCGTCGCCCTGCCGGCCCTCGCGGACGGATTCTACAGCATCACCGCGACCCTGACGGCCGCCGACGGCGGCGCGATCGGCACCTCCGGCCCGCTCGCGCTGACGATCGACCGCACGCTGGACAGCGCCCCCACGGCCACGCTCGGCCTCGACGCCACGGCGGACGGCGTCATCAACGGCGCGGAGGCCGGCGCGGTCGGCTTCACGGTGGCGGGGCTCGATCCCGGCACCACCGGCACGGTCACGTTCACGGACGGCATCCGCCAGACGAGCGAGACCGTGGGCGCAGACGGCACCTACACGGTCGATCTCAGCGGCTTCAGCGGGACGGTGAACGCGACGCTCGGCCTGAGCGACGCCGCGGGCAACGTGGGCACCGTCCCGGGCGGATCGCTCACCGTCGCGACCGGCCTGCCCGGCGCGCCGGTCATCGCGGCCCTGGCGGAGGATACCGGCCTGCCGGGCGACGGGCTCACGTCCGACACGACGCCGACGCTCTCCGGCGGGGCCGATCCCGGCACCACGATCCGCGTCACGGTCGGCACGCCGGCCGGCCCGGTGACGGTGGAGGCGCAGGCCGACGCGGGCGGTGCCTGGACGGCGACCCTCCCGGCGCTGGCGGACGGGGCCTACGCGGCGACGGCGGTGGCGATCGACGCCGCCGGCAATGCCGGCCCGGCGAGCGATCCCTTCCCGATCCGCATCGACGCGACGGTGCCGGCCGGCACGGCCGTGGCCGACGCCGCGGGCGGCCCGGCGGCGCAGAGCTTCACGGTCGCCGTGAGCTTCCCCGAGGGCGTCTCGGGTGTCGGCGTCGAGGATTTCGTGCTCACCGGCACGAACGGGGCCGCGGGCACGATCTCCGCGGTCACGGGCTCGGGCGGCAGCTACACGGTCACCGTGACAGGGGTCACCGGGACCGGCACCCTGAGCCTCGGGCTCGCGCAGGGCTCTGACATCGCGGACGCGGCGGGCAATCTCGCGAGCCTGGTCCCGGCCACGCGTCCGGTGGCGGTCGGCCCGAGCGCCGCGCCGCCGACCATCACGGGCTTCACCGACGATACCGGCGTGCCCGGTGACGGCATCACCCGCGACGCGACACCGACGCTCACCGGCACGGGCATCCCGAACGGGACCGTCGAGGTGCGCTACGACGGCGCCCCGGGGGCGCCCGCGCTCACCGGCAACGTCGCACCGGACGGCACCTGGAGCCTCGCCGTGCCGACGCTGGCCGACGGAACCTACGTCTTCTCGGTGACGACCCGGAGCGCCGACGGCGCGCTCGCGAGCGCCACGGCGGACGCCCTGCGGCTGACGATCGACACGGTGGCCGACAGCCTGCCGGCGGTCGCGCTCAGCCTCGACGGGACGGCGGACGGCGTGCTCGATCCGGACGAGGCCGCGGCGGCGACCTTCACCCTGACGGGGCTCGACGCGGACGCGGCGGCCGTCGTCACCTTCACGGACGGCACCCGCACCGTCACCGCGAACGTCGCCGCGGACGGCGCCTACACGGCCGACCTGTCGACGCTCAGCGGCACGGTGACCGCCTCGGTCACTGTTTCCGACGTCGCTGGCAACATCGCCTCGGCCAACGGCAATGCGGTGGTCGTCGGCGCCCAGCCGGGCGGCGGAGGCGGCAACGGTGGCGGAGGAGATGGTGGCAGCGCAGGCGGTGACGGTGGCGGGGTCGTCACGCCGCCCCCCGCACCGGCGACGCCGGTGATCGCCGGCATTCAGGACGATACCGGAACCCCGGGCGACGGCGTCACCGCCGACGCGACGCCCACGGTCTTCGGCACCGGCACGCCCGGCTCCTCCGTGACGATCGCCTTCACCGATGCCGGCAATCCGCGCTCGGTCACCGGCACGGTCGGCGCCGACGGGTCCTGGCAGGTCGCCCTGCCGGCGCTGGCGGATGGGACCTACAGCCTCGTCGCCACGACGGCCGACGGCGCGGGGACGGCCTCGGCCCCCTCGCAGGCGCTGCCGATCACCATCGACACGGTGGTGCCGACGGCTCCCGTCCTGGAGGGCGCCGTGGGCCAGACCGGCGGCAGCGTCGCCGACCCGACGCCGGCGCTCACCGGCACGGCCGAGCCCGGTACGACGGTCGAGGTCGTCATCGACACGCCGACCACGCCGGTCGTCGTCACCGGCGTCGTCGGCTCGGACGGCCGCTGGACCGTCGAGGCTCCGACGCTCGCCGACGGCAGCTACGGCGTCACCGTGACGGCCGTCGACACGGCCGGCAACCGCGGTCCGGCCGCCGGACCGGTCACGCTGGTGATCGATACGACCCCGGGCGACGGAACGGGCGGCGGGACAGGCGACGGCGGCGTGACGCCGCCCGGCTCCGGCCTCGGCGAAGAGGGCGGCCCGGCCCTCGTTGCGGACCTCAACCAGACGGTGACGCACGCGCCCGCATCGTTCGCCAGCAGGTTGCCCGTGATGGCGGGCGCGTAGGCGGCCGGATCGACGCCCGCCCCACCGACGATCGTCACGGCCGTGTCGGCCGGGTCGAGTCCGAGCGCGCGGGCGTCGTCCGGGTTCTCGAACAGGAAGCGGGTGCGGCGCGAGGCCAGCGCTCCGCGGATCAGGTGGCGCAGCGCCGTGCGGGCGAGCCCGCCGACCCGGTCCTGGCGCGCGCCGATCAGCCCGAGCCCGGTCAGCGCGTAGACGCGGCCCGGCACGTTCGCCATCGCGGCCGCGGTGCCGCCGACGAGGATGGCGCGCAGCGCGATGCAGTGCACGATGTCGGCCTTGAGCGCCTTGAGGATCGCGGCGAGCTGGCCCGCGGCGTAGCCCGCCGCCATCGGGTTGAGGCTGGAGCGCTCGGCCTCCAGCGGCACCACCCGCGCGCCCGTCGCCTCGATGGCGGCGCGGTGCGCGCGCACCCGCGTCACCACCGCGACCGAGAGGCCCATCGCGACGCCCGCGCGCGCGAGCGGCAGGAAGTGCGATGCGAAGAACCAGTCCTCGGTGACCACGAAGACGAGGCTGCGCATCGGGGTCGGAAGGGGGGTGGCGGGTGCGTCCATGCGCAGGCCTGTAGCACGCCCCGCGAGGCCTGTAGCACGCCCCGCGAGGCCTGTTGCGAACGGCTGCGGCCGATGGGTGCGGTCCGGAACGGGCGCGCGCGCCCCACGGTTGTCGCTCTACCAGTTCAGGGAGTTGAGCCATGGCCGAGTCGGCCTGCGACACCAGCGTGGTCGATCCCCGCGACGCCGCCGCGGAAGCCGGCCTCGCCTACATGGACGACGCCCGGCCGGGGCTGACCCGCCGCAGGAGCGGCAAGGGCTTCAGCTACCGCGACGCCGAGGGCCGGCCGGTGCGCGACAAGGCGACCCTGGAGCGCGTCCGCAAGCTCGCGATCCCGCCGGCCTACACCGACGTCTGGATCTGCCCGCGCCCCAACGGCCACATCCAGGCGACGGGCCGCGACGCCAAGGGGCGCAAGCAGTACCGCTACCATCCGGATTTCCGGGCCGCGCGGGAATCGACCAAGTTCAGCCGGATCATGGCCTTCGCCGAGGCGCTGCCCGCCATCCGCGCGCGCGTGGATGCCGACATGCGCCGCACCGGCCTGCCCCGCGAGAGGGTGCTGGCGACCGTGGTCCACCTCCTCGAGACCACGCTGATCCGCGTCGGCAACGACGATTACGCCCGCACCAACAAGAGCTACGGGCTGACCACCCTGCGCGACCCGCACGTCAAGGTCGAGGGGGCCGCGATGACCTTCCGCTTCAAGGGCAAGAGCGGCAAGACTTGGAACCTCTCGCTCAAGGACCGGCGCGTCGCCCGCATCGTCAAGGCCTGCCAGGACCTGCCGGGCCAGGAGCTGTTCCAGTACCTCGATGCAGAGGGCGCGCAACGGGACGTCACCTCGCAGGACGTGAACGCGTACCTGCGCGAGATCACCGGCGAGGACTTCACCGCCAAGGATTTCCGGACCTGGGCCGGCACGGTGCTGGCGGCCCTGGCGCTCCGGGAGTTCGAGGCCTTCGACAGCCAGGCCAAGGCCAAGACCAACGTGCGGGCCGCGATCGAGGGCGTGGCCGCGCGGCTCGGCAACACGCCGACCATCTGCCGCAAGTGCTACATCCACCCCCAGGTGCTCGACTGCTACCTGGAGGGCGGCCTGCTGCTGCAGGTCAAGGAGGCGGTCGAGACGGAGCTTGCGGAGGATCTGGCCTCGCTCCGGCCCGAGGAGGCGGCGGTGCTGACTCTGCTGCGCCAGCGCCTGGAGGCCGGCCCGGAGGTGAAGCGCCGGGCCGGGCGCGGAAAGTCGGCGGGCCGAGCCGGGTCCGGCAAGCGGCGCGCGGCGGCGGGCAGGCAGCCCCGCGGGCGGACCGGACAGGCCGAGGCGGCGCTCCAGGCAGCCCCCTGAGGTCTCAACGGGCCGCCCGGGGTTCGGGGACGGCCTTACCAGCGCAGCGCCGTCGCCGGCTCGGTCAGCGGCAGATCGATGGCGCAGCGCAGCTCCCCATCCCGCAAGGCGTAGCTGGTCCGGGCCTTCAGGGCATAGGGCAGCGCCCGCTCGATCAGCTCGCGCCCGTAGCCGCGTCGCGCGGCACCCTGCTCGTCGTCGGCCTGCGCGGTGCCTTCCTCCAGCCAGGTCAGCAGGAGGCGCCGCTCGCCGTCGTCCGTGCCGTAGGTGTCCCAGCTCACCCAGAGCTCGCCCCGGTCGTCGGAGAGCGCGCCGTACTTGCGCGCGTTGGTGGCCAACTCGTGCAGGGCGAGGGCGAGCGTCTGCACGCTGGCCTTGCGCAGGGCGACGACCGGCCCCTCCAGGGCCACGCGCTCCAGCAGGGCGGGCGTCCCGAGCGCGTCGAGTTCCGCGCGGATCAGCGCCCGGATGGTGATCGGCTCCTGATCGGAGCGGGACAGCAGGCCCTGCACCCGCGAGAGCGCGGCGAGGCGGTCGTTGAACTGCTCGCGGAACTGCTCGGTCGGCCCGGTCCTTGCCATGGTCTGCTGGGCGATCGAGCGCACGACCGTGATCAGGTTCCGGGTCCGGTGCTGGAGCTCGTCCACCATCACGGCCTGGCGCGCCTGCAGCTCGTGCATCTCGTGGACGTCCATGGCGGCCCCGAACCATTGCGTGACGCGCTCGCGCTGGTCCGTGATGGGCACCTGCCGCACCAGGAACCAGCGGTACTGGCCGTCCCTGCGGCGTATGCGATGCTGCGTCGCGATCGGGCGGCCGCTGTCGTGCCCGCTCCGGAACGCCTCGCGGGCGCTGCCGCGATCCTCGGGATGGATGGCCTCGAGCCAGCCCAGGTTCTGGGCCTCCTCCGCCGTCTGCCCGGAATAGTCGAGGTAGGACTGGTTCTGGGAGTGGGACGTCCCCTTGGCGTCCGAGCGCCAGAGGATGACGGGGACGAGGTTGGCCAGGGCGCGGAACTGCGCCTCGCTCTCGCGCAGGCGCGCCTCCGCGGCGCGGCGCTCGGTCAGGTCGGCGGTGACGGCCAGGAGCGTGCTGGGCTGGCCGGTGGCGTGGTGCAGCACCTGCACGCGGCTGTTCGCCCACACGAACGTGCCGTCCGGACGCAGGTAGCGCTTGTCGAGCGAGACCGGCCGATTTCTGCGGAGCACCTCGGCGACCGCGTCCAGGCTCGGCGGGACGTCGTCCGGGTGGGTGACGTCGAGGATGCTCAGGCGCAGCACCTCCTCGCGCGGGCGCCCGAGCAGGCGGCAGATCTCGTCGTTGGCGCGCAGGAAGCGGCCGTCCTGCGCCAGCTCGGACAGGCCGACGGCGGCGTTGGCGAAGATCGCGGCGAGGCGCTCCTCGCTCTGCCGCAGCGCGCCCTCGGCCCGGTGCTGGCGGGTCGCCTCCACGATGACCAGGAGGATGCCGGGGATCGAGCCGTCCGCGTCCCGGATCGGGCTGTAGGAGAGCGTGAACCACGCATCCTCCGGGCGCCCGTCCCGCGTCCGGGGGAAGAGCGTGTCCTGGAGCATCACGGTCTCCCCGGCCCGGACGCGCCGGTAGATCGGCGCCGTGGCATCCCGGATCTCCCACCAGCACGCGGCGGCGGCCTGGCCCAGGCCTCCGGGATGCCGGGCGCCCATCAGGTCGCGGTAGGCGTCGTTGTAGATCTGGATGCACTCGGGGCCCCAGAGCGCGACCATCGCGAAGCCGCTGGGCAGCAGCAGGTCGACCGCGGCCCTCAGGCAGGGCGGCCAGCCCTCCACGGCGCCGAGCGATGTCGCGGCCCAGTCGTGCGCGCGGATGCGCGCGGCCATCTCGCCGTCGCCGTGGGGCCATCCAGGCGAGCCGCCCATTGGATCTCTCCGGGATCTCTCCGTGCACGCCGTCGCCCGAGCCTACCTCGGATCTTCGCGGGGCGGCTAGAGCGCTCTTGCGCCGAAGTGGACGCCGGTTCGGCGCCAGAGAGCGCGTCAGGACAAGAGGTTGGAGCCGTTCCCGATGGCAACGCGATCGGGAACGGCTCTCGTCGGCCCTCGGGTTGCGCGTCGGGCCCGGTCCGGCACGCGCGAGCGCGGCGTCCCCCCTCAACCGGGCGAGGGGGCGGGCACCAGCACCCGGGCCGGGGCGAGGCGGCGGGCGCGGCGCACCTGCTGCACCGCGACCGGCCGATAGAGCTGCTTCGTGGCATCGACCACGTGCAGCCCCGCGAAGGGCAGGGCGAGGCCCGTGCCGAGCCGTTCCCAGGCCGGGCCGGTCCGGAGCATCAGCCGCGAGCGCACGGGCGGCATGTAGAGCGTCTCGGCCCAGCCCTCGGGCGAGAACAGCGTGTCGCGCATCAGCCGGCCGAGCTGCGAGCGGCTGTAGGGCTGGCCGTGGCCGAAGGGCGTCGCCTCGCGCCGGGCCCAGACGCCGCGGCGGTTGGGCACCACCAGCACCATCCGACCGCCCGGGGTCAGCGTGCGCCAGACCTCCTGCAACAGCTCCGTCGGGCTCTCGACCGATTCCAGCGCGTGGACGAGGATCACCCGGTCCACCGAGGCCTCGGGCAGGGGCATCATGGTCGGGTCGGCGAGCGCCGAGCAGGACCGGCCGGTGCCCGGCCAGTTCACCACCCCTTGCGTCGCCGGCATGAAGGCGAGCGTCCGCTCGGCGATGCAGTGGACCGGCCCGAGATAGGGCGTGGCGTAGCCGAGCCCGAGCACCCGCAGGCCGGAGACCGAGCCCAGAAATCCGTGCACCGCACGGCCGACGACGCGGTGCGTCACCTGTCCCAGCGGCGTGGCGTAGAAGGCCCGCAGGTCGGTCACGTCAAGGCGCATGGTCGGTCGCGGCGGCGGGGACGGGATGCGGGCGGGGCCCGCGCGCGGGCGCGTCGCCTTCAATGGGGAGCGCGCGGCGCCACGGCAAGCGGCGCGGCCTTTCGGGGGCGTGGAACAGGCCGGTTTCGGTTACGGTTCTGTGCCTACAGTTCCGTGCAAGGCCCGAGAGAGGCCCGAGAGAGGACCGGAGGAAACCATGAGCGCCGGCGCCGCCGAGACCCGCACCTTCCTCTGCCGCAGCGACAATGTCGGGGTGCTGATCCACGATCCCCGCACGGGCGCCTGCGCGGCGATCGACGTGCCGGAGGCCGGGCCCGTGCTGCGCGCCCTCGACGAGACGGGCTGGCGGCTCACCGACATCCTGGTGACCCACCGGCACGGCGACCACATCGAGGGCATTCCGGAGGTGCGCCGCGCCACCGGCGCCCGCCTCACCGCTCCCGAGAAGGCGCGCGAGGCGGTGCCGGACGCCGACGTCTACGTGCGCGAGGGCGACCGGGTGCGGGTGGGCGCGTTGGAGGCCGAGGTCTGGGAGACGCCCGGCCACTGCCTCGACCACGTCACCTACTGGTTCTCGGGTGCCGAGATCGTGTTCGCGGGCGACACCCTGTTCACCCTCGGCTGCGGCCGGGTGATGGAGAGCCCGCCCGAGACGCTGTGGCGCTCGCTGCAGCGCTTCGACGCACTGCCCGACGCCACGCAGGTCTTCAGCGGCCACGACTACGTCCTCTCCAACGCCCGCTTCGCCCGCGCCGTGGAGCCCGGCAACGCGGCGCTCGAGGCCCGCGCCGCCGAGGCCGAGCGCGCGCGCACCGAGGGGCGCTTCCTCGTGCCCTCGACCATGGGGGCGGAGCGGGACGCCAACCCGTTCCTGCGCGTGCGCGAACCGACGGTTGCACACGCCGTTGATCTTCCCGCTGGTGGCGATCCGGCCTCGGTCTTCGTCGCGCTGCGAGCGTGGAAGAACCGCTTCTGAACGAGCTACAACAAGAAAAATTTGTTGCGTTCACAAACCAAAATGAACATAGGACAACGGAGGGGAGAGCGATGCCCCTCCTAAACAGCCTCCCAGGGGGAGACTACAAGGTTCACGGAAGCGTCGGGACGCTTCCCGGTCAGATGGGGGTCCGTCTCGCCCTACCACCTTTCCTCTTCACGCCTGCCCCTGCCCTTCGTCCAGCCGGAATCGGACCTGACGTCCGACGCCTCTGCGGAGGCGCTCGACCGGACTTCGCAGATCGAGGGGGATGCGCAGGCGGTACGGGCCGAGGGCCGGGCGGGACGCCCGGCGCCGGGCCTCCGCAGCCGAACCGCGCCCGTCTCCGCCGACGTGCGCCTTCTCGGGATCGCGACCGAACACCTCGCCCGCCTCGGTCCGAAGCGCGTGACGGTCGTCGCCGTCGCGGCGGAAGCCGGCATGACGCATGCCAACGTCTACCGCTACTTCCCGTCGAAGGACGCGCTCCTCGACGCCGTGGCGGGGCGCTGGCTGCGGGACATCGAGGCGCATCTGGCCGGCATCGCCGACGCGCCGGATCCGGCCGACGACAAGATCGAGCGCCTGCTCACCGCGCTCGCCACCCTGCAGCGCGACGCGCTGGCGAGCGAGCCCAACCTGTTCGCCGTCCATCTCGACGCCACGGTGGCGGCCCGCCCGATCGCCCGGCGCCACCGGGTGCGCCTGCGCAGCCTGGTCGAGCGGGTGGTCGAGGAGGGGTTGATCGCCGGGACCTTCTCGGCGCGCGACCGGGAGCGGGCGATCGCCTACATCTTCGACGCCAGCTACCGCTTCACGCATCCCCTGGCCATCCAGCACGACGCGGACGTGCCGCGCGACCTCGTCGAGGCCCGCTTCGGTGCCGTGATCCACGCGATCCAGCGGGTGCTGCGCGCGGGCGTGCTCTGACGGCCGCTCCGCGACGCGCATGCCCCTCTCGAGGCCGTGGACCGCAGGGTCCGCGGCCTCTTGCTTTTCGGGCCCAGAGCCGCCCCCGAAAGGCGAAATGACAGTTTTCGAATCCTGTCATCAGAGCTTTGCCGCCAGCGGCGGATGCCGCGATGCGGCAATAACCTGCTCGGAGCGCAGGACTTTTCCTGGCCGCCGCCGGATCCGGATCGGTCCGGCGTCTGGCCCGATGCCTGCTTGCCCGACCTTGGTCGGGTTGAAGCAGAGGTGCTTTTCCGCCACACAGCCGCCCGGACAAGACCGGCGCAGCCAGCGCGACGCGCGGGCCGCCGGACTGAACGCGTGAGCCAAGACCCCGCGGCGGCGTCCGCCCAAAGCTTCACCCTGTCGAACCAGGCACAGCAGAGGTTTATCGCACCATGGCACGCAGCAAGATCGCGCTCATCGGCGCCGGCCAGATCGGCGGCACGCTCGCCCACCTCGCGGGCCTGAAGGAGCTCGGCGACGTCGTGCTGTTCGACATCGCGGACGGCGTGCCCCAGGGCAAGGGCCTCGACATCGCCGAGTCGGCGCCGGTCGACGGCTTCGACGCCAAGTATTCCGGCGCCAGCGACTACGCGGCGATCGCGGGCGCGGACGTGGTGATCGTCACCGCGGGCGTGCCGCGCAAGCCCGGCATGAGCCGCGACGACCTCATCGGCATCAACCTGAAGGTGATGGAGGCCGTCGGCAACGGCATCAAGCAGTACGCCCCGGACGCCTTCGTCATCTGCATCACCAACCCGCTCGACGCGATGGTCTGGGCGCTCCAGAAGTTCTCGGGGCTGCCGGCCAACAAGATCGTCGGCATGGCGGGCGTGCTCGATTCCGCCCGCTTCCGCCACTTCCTGGCCGACGAGTTCAAGGTCTCGGTCGAGGACGTCACCGCCTTCGTGCTCGGCGGCCACGGCGACGACATGGTCCCGCTGGTGCGCTACTCGACGGTGGCCGGCGTGCCGCTGACCGACCTGGTCAAGCTCGGCTGGACCACCCAGGAGAAGCTCGACGCCATGGTCGAGCGCACCCGAAAAGGCGGCGGCGAGATCGTCAACCTCCTGAAGACCGGCTCGGCCTTCTACGCCCCGGCGGCCTCGGCCATCGCGATGGCCGAGAGCTACCTGAAGGACAAGAAGCGCGTCCTGCCCTGCGCCGCCCACCTCACCGGCCAGTACGGCATCGACGGCCTGTTCATCGGTGTGCCGATCGTGATCGGCGAGAACGGCGTCGAGCGCGTGCTCGAGGTGGAGTTCAACGCCGACGAGAAGGCGATGTTCGACAAGTCGGTCGCCTCCGTGAAGGGCCTGATCGAGGCCTGCAAGTCCATCAACGGCGCGCTCGCCTGAGCCGTTCGCGCGCGGCCCTGGTCTCTGGTATGCCAGCGCCGCGCGTGCCCTGACCGGGACTCTCAAGCCCTGCGGTGGACGCGAGGAGGACGCCTATGAACATCCACGAATATCAAGCCAAGGGGGTGCTGCGCGAGTTCGGCCTGCCGGTCTCCCGCGGCGTCGCGATCTTCAAGCCTGAGGAGGCGGCCGCCGCCGCCGACGAGCTCGGCGGCCCGGTCTGGGTGGTGAAGAGCCAGATCCACGCGGGCGGCCGCGGCAAGGGCACCTTCAAGGGTGCGCCGGCCGGCGCCAAGGGCGGCGTGCGCGTCACCAAGTCGAAGGACGAGGTGGTGCAGTTCGCCCGCGAGATGCTCGGCCAGACGCTGGTGACCGTGCAGACCGGCGAGGCCGGCAAGCAGGTCAACCGTCTCTACATCGAGGAAGGCGCGCAGATCGCCGCCGAGTTCTACCTGTCGATGCTCGTCGACCGCGAGACCGGGCAGGTCGCCTTCGTGGTCTCGACCGAGGGCGGCATGGACATCGAGCAGGTCGCCCACGACACGCCTGAGAAGATCGTCACCTTCTCGGTCGATCCGGCCACCGGCATCATGCCCCATCACGGCCGCGCGGTCGCCAAGGCGCTCGGCCTCTCGGGCGCGCAGGCCAAGGAAGCGGGCGAGCTGACGGAGAAGCTCTACCGGGCCTTCACGGCCAAGGACATGAGCATGCTGGAGATCAACCCGCTGGTGCTCACCGGCGACGGCCACCTCAAGTGCCTCGACGCCAAGATCTCCTTCGACTCGAACGCCCTCTACCGGCACCCCGACGTCGTGGCGCTCCGCGACGAGACCGAGGAGGACGCCAAGGAGATCGAGGCCTCCAAGTACGACCTCGCCTACATCGCGCTCGACGGCACGATCGGCTGCATGGTCAACGGCGCGGGCCTCGCGATGGCGACGCTCGACATCATCAAGCTCTACGGCGAGGAGCCGGCGAACTTCCTCGATGTCGGCGGCGGCGCCTCCGAGGAGAAGGTCACGGCGGCCTTCAAGATCATCACCGCCGACCCGCAGGTGAAGGGCATCCTCGTCAACATCTTCGGCGGGATCATGAAGTGCGACGTCATCGCCCGCGGCGTGATCGCGGCGGTGAAGGCGGTGGGCCTGGAAGTGCCGCTGGTGGTGCGCCTGGAGGGCACCAACGTCGAGGAGGGCAAGGAGATCATCCGCTCGTCCGGCCTCAACGTCATCCCGGCGGACGACCTCGACGACGCCGCCCAGAAGATCGTCGCCGCGGTGAAGGGAGCCTGATCCGATGTCCGTCATGATCGACGCCAACACCAAGGTCATCTGCCAGGGCTTCACCGGCAAGAACGGCACCTTCCACTCCGAGCAGGCCATCGCCTACGGCACCAAGATGGTCGGCGGCACGAGCCCCGGCAAAGGCGGCTCGCAGCATCTGGGCCTGCCGGTGTTCGACACGGTCGCCGAGGCCCGCGAGGCCACGGGCGCCGATGCCTCGGTGGTCTACGTGCCGCCGCCGGGCGCCGCCGACGCGATCTGCGAGGCGATTTCCGCCGAGATCCCGCTGATCGTCTGCATCACGGAGGGCATTCCGGTGCTCGACATGGTGCGGGTGAAGCGTGCGCTCGTCGGCTCGAAGTCGCGCCTCGTGGGCCCGAACTGCCCCGGCATCGTCACCGCGGGCGAGTCGAAGATCGGCATCATGCCGGCCAACATCTTCCGCCCCGGCTCGGTCGGCATCGTCTCGCGCTCCGGCACGCTGACCTACGAGGCGGTGTTCCAGACCACGAATGCGGGCCTCGGCCAGACCACCGCCGTCGGCATCGGCGGCGACCCGGTGAAGGGCACCGAGTTCATCGACGTGCTGGAGCTGTTCCTCGCCGACCCGAAGACCGAGTCGATCGTGATGATCGGCGAGATCGGCGGCTCGGCCGAGGAGGAGGCCGCCCAGTTCCTGCGGGACGAGGCCAAGCGGGGCCGGAAGAAGCCGATGGTCGGCTTCATCGCCGGCCGCACGGCGCCTCCGGGCCGCCGCATGGGCCATGCCGGCGCGATCATCTCGGGCGGCAAGGGCGGCGCCGAGGACAAGATCGCCGCGATGGAGGAGGCGGGCATCCGCGTCTCTCCGTCCCCGGCCCGCCTCGGCTCGACGCTGGTCGAGGTGCTGAAGGGCTGAACGCTGCCTTGCGCCACACGCAAGGAGGCGGGGCCCATATCGGACGGATCGGGGCGCGCGGCAGGCCGCGTGTCCCGGCCGGATCTCAGTGACGGATGCGCCCGCCGCCCTCGCGCGGGCGCGTCCGAACGGTTGAGGGCGGTCCGCCCGGCGCGGTCCGCACCCCCGAGCAGGATGGACGGACCATGGCACGCCAGGACCTGAACGAAGCGCTCCTCGAAACCTCGTTCCTCTACGGCGGCAACGCCGCCTATATCGAGGAGCTGCAGGCGGCCTACGCGCGCAACCCCGCCTCGGTCGATCCCGAGTGGCAGAACTTCTTCAAGGCCCTCGGCGAAGACGAGACGCTGGTGGAGAAGAACGCCAAGGGCGCGTCCTGGACCAAGCCCAACTGGCCGGTGCCGCTCAACGGCGAGATCGTCTCGGCGCTCGACGGCAACTGGCCGGCACTCGAGAAGGGCCTCGGCGACAAGATTTTGGCGAAGGACGCCAAGCCCGGCAAGCCGGCCGACGGCGCCGCGGTCGTGGCCAAGACCGGCGTCTCCGTCGAGCAGGCCACGAAGGATTCGGTCCGCGCGATCATGCTGATCCGCGCCTACCGCATGCGCGGCCACCTCCACGCCAAGCTCGACCCGCTGGGCCTCGCCCCGCGCGGCGACCACGAGGAGCTGCACCCGCAGCATTACGGCTTCCAGGAGAGCGACTGGGACCGCCAGATCTTCCTCGACAACGTGCTGGGCCTCGAGTTCGGCACGATCCGCGAGATCGTCGGCATTCTGGAGCGGACCTACTGCCAGACGCTCGGCGTCGAGTTCATGCACATCTCGGATCCGGCCGAGAAGGCGTGGCTGCAGGAGCGCATCGAGGGCAAGGACAAGGAGATTTCTTTTACTCCTGAGGGCCGCAGGGCCATCCTGAACAAGCTCATCGAAGCCGAGGGATTCGAAAAATTCCTCGATCTCAAGTACACCGGCACCAAGCGCTTCGGCCTCGACGGCGGCGAGGCGATGATCCCGGCGCTGGAACAGATCATCAAGCGCGGCGGCGCGCTCGGCGTGCGCGAGATCGTGCTCGGCATGGCCCACCGCGGCCGTCTCAACGTGCTGACCAACGTGATGGCCAAGCCCTTCCGGGCGGTCTTCCACGAGTTCAAGGGCGGCTCGGCCTCGCCGGCCGAGGTCGAGGGCTCGGGCGACGTGAAGTACCATCTGGGCGCGTCCTCGGACCGCTCCTTCGACGGCAACAACGTCCACCTCTCGCTGACCGCCAACCCGTCCCACCTCGAGATCGTCGATCCGGTGGTGCTCGGCAAGGTGCGGGCCAAGCAGGACCAGTGGGCCAAGCCCAACGTCGAGCGCCGCACGGTGCTGCCGCTCCTCATCCACGGCGACGCGGCCTTCGCCGGCCAGGGCGTGGTGGCCGAGTGCCTCGGCCTCTCGGGCCTCAAGGGCCACCGCACCGGCGGCTCGGTGCACTTCATCATCAACAACCAGATCGGCTTCACCACCGATCCGCGCTTCTCGCGCTCCTCGCCCTACCCGTCGGACGTGGCGAAGATGGTGGAAGCTCCGATCTTCCACTGCAACGGCGACGACCCGGAGGCGGTGACCTTCGCCGCCAAGGTCGCGGTCGAGTATCGGCAGAAGTTCGGCAAGCCGGTCGTGATCGACATGCTCTGCTACCGCCGCTTCGGCCACAACGAGGGCGACGAGCCGGCCTTCACCCAGCCGAAGATGTACCAGCGCATCCGCAAGCACCCGACCGCGCTGGAGACCTACGGCCGCAAGCTGGTCGAGAGCGGCGTGCTGACCCAGGAAGCGCTCGATGCCCGCAAGGCCGAGTTCCGCGGCATGCTCGATGCCGAACTCGACACGGCGACGAACTACAAGGCCAACAAGGCCGACTGGCTCGACGGACGCTGGTCCGGCTTCAAGGCGGTCTACGAGGACGTGGACGACCCGCGCCGCGGCCGCACCGCCGTGCCCGCCGAGACCCTGCGGGAGATCGGCCAGCGGATCACGCAGGCGCCCCCCGGCTTCCAGCTGCACCGCACGATCCAGCGCTTCCTCGACAACCGCGCCAAGGCGGTCGAGACCGGGCAGGGCATCGACTGGGCGACCGCCGAGGCGCTGGCCTTCGGCTCGATCCTCCTCGACGGCAACCGGGTCCGCCTCTCGGGCCAGGATGTCGAGCGCGGCACCTTCTCGCAGCGCCACGCCGTGGTGATCGACCAGGAGAACGAGCAGCGCTTCACCGCCCTGAACTCGATCCGCGAGGGGCAGGCCAACATCGAGATCATCAACTCGATGCTCTCCGAGGAGGCGGTGCTCGGCTTCGAGTACGGCTACTCGCTGGCCGAGCCGAACGCGCTGGTGCTCTGGGAGGCGCAGTTCGGCGACTTCGCCAACGGCGCGCAGGTGGTGATCGACCAGTTCATCGCATCCGGCGAGCGCAAGTGGCTGCGCATGTCCGGCCTCGTGATGCTCTTGCCGCACGGCTACGAGGGCCAGGGGCCGGAGCACTCCTCGGCCCGCCTGGAGCGCTACCTGCAGGGCTGCGCCGAGGACAACATGCAGGTCGCCAACTGCACGACGCCGGCGAACTACTTCCACATCCTGCGCCGGCAGCTGAAGCGCGACTTCCGCAAGCCGCTCGTGCTGATGACGCCGAAGTCGCTGCTGCGCCACAAGCGGGCGGTCTCCTCCCTCGACATGCTGGCGGAGGGCTCGACCTTCCACCGCATCCTCTGGGACGACGCCGAGCAGGAGTCGAGCGAGCTGAAGCTCGTGCGCGACGACAAGGTCCGCCGCGTCGTGCTCTGCTCGGGCAAGGTCTACTACGACCTCTTGGAGGAGCGCGAGAAGCGGGGCGTCAACGACGTCTACCTGCTGCGCGTCGAGCAGCTCTACCCGTTCCCGCTGAAGGCCTTGGCCACCGAGATGGGTCGCTTCCGCAACGCGGAGGTGGTCTGGTGCCAGGAGGAGCCCAAGAACATGGGCGCGTGGTCCTTCGTCGAGCCCTATCTCGAATGGGTGCTGGGCCAGGCGGGCTCCGCCTCGAAGCGCCCGCGCTACGTCGGGCGCCCGGCCTCGGCCTCGACCGCGGTCGGCCTGATGTCGAAGCACCAGGCGCAGCTCCAGGCCTTCCTCAACGAGGCCCTGGCGGTCTGACCGAGAGCCGATGCCCTACTTCCTGCTCCGCCTCGAGCCGCCGCGTCCGAGCTTCCCTTTCGACGCGACGGACGCCGAGAAGGCCCTGTTCTCCGAGCACGCGGCCTACTGGATCGACCGCGCGGAGCGGGGGCAGGCCGTCGCGGTGGGGCCCGTCTTCGACGCGGCCGGGACCTGGGGCCTCGCCCTGGTGGAGGCGGAGGACGACGCGGCCGCGCGCGCACTCGGGGCCGACGATCCCGTCATCCGGGCGGGAGCCGGCTTCGCCTATACCCTCTCGGCCGTTCCAAACCTGATTCTGCGGCGTTGAGGCCGCGAACCGACAGCCACAGGAGGCCCCCCGCGGGGCAGTGAGAGCATGGCAACCGACATCCTCGTCCCGACGCTCGGCGAATCCGTGAGCGAGGCCACGATCGGCCGCTGGTTCAAGAAGCCCGGCGACACGGTCGCGGCCGACGAGCCCCTGGTGGAGCTGGAGACCGACAAGGTCACGCTGGAGGTCAACGCCCCGGCCGCCGGCGAGCTCGGCGAGATCCTGGTGAAGGACGGCGAGACGGTGGAGCCCGGCGCGCTGCTCGGCTCGATCGTCGAGGCGGGCGCGGGCGGCGGCGCGAAGGCGGCCCCGAAGCAGGCCGCCGAGACCAAGGCCGAGAGCCGCAGCGAGGGCCCGAAGGACGGCGGCTCCGCGAAGGCCGAACCCCCGAAGGAATCCTCGGCGAGCTACGGCAGCCACGGTGACGGCGCGCCCCAGGCCGGCCGCCCGGTCGGCGACAACGGCCCGGCGGTGGCCAAGCTCGCCCGCGAATCCGGCGTCGATCCGTCGGGCGTCAACGGCAGCGGCAAGGACGGCCGCGTCACCAAGGGCGACATGCTGGGCGCCATCGCCAAGGGACCCGCTCAGGCGGCGCCCGCCAAGGAGGCCCGGCCCACCCTGCCGCGCGCGCCTTCCGCGCCGGACGACGCCGCGCGCGAGGAGCGCGTGCGCATGACGAAGCTGCGCCAGACCATCGCGCGCCGCCTCAAGGACGCGCAGGACACCGCCGCGATGCTGACGACGTTCAACGACGTCGACATGTCGGCCGTGATGGCGATGCGGTCCCAGTACAAGGACATCTTCGAGAAGAAGCACGGCACGAAGCTCGGCTTCATGGGCTTCTTCACCAAGGCGGTGATCGGCGCCCTGAAGGATGTCCCGGCGGTCAACGCCGAGATCGACGGGCAGGATCTCGTCTACAAGAACTACTACCACATCGGCATCGCGGTCGGCACCGACAAGGGCCTCGTCGTGCCGGTGGTGCGCGACGCCGACGACCTCTCGATCGCCGGCATCGAGAAGACGATCGCGGGCTTCGGCAAGAAGGCGCGCGACGGCAAGCTCTCCATCGAGGAGATGCAGGGCGGCACCTTCACGATCACCAACGGCGGCATCTACGGCTCGCTGATGTCGACGCCGATCCTCAACGCGCCGCAATCGGGCATCCTCGGCATGCACCGCATCGAGGAGCGGCCTGTCGTGCGGGGCGGCAAGATCGAGGCGCGGCCGATGATGTATCTGGCCCTCTCCTACGACCACCGCATCGTGGACGGGAAGGAGGCCGTGACCTTCCTCGTGCGCGTCAAGGAGGCCCTGGAGGACCCGGCGCGCCTCGTGCTGGACCTCTAAGCCGGCCTTCTCATCGACATCGAAGCGCGGGCGCATGAGCCCGCGCACCGGACTTCCTGCGGGCCCGGCATGGCCTGCCTCGATCCGCGAGTTCTGAACGCATGTCCTACGATCTCGTCGTCATCGGCACCGGCCCCGGGGGCTATGTCTGCGCCATCCGGGCGGCCCAGCTCGGGCTGAAGACCGCGGTGGTCGAGAAGCGGGCGACCCATGGCGGCACCTGCCTCAACGTCGGCTGCATCCCCTCGAAGGCCCTGCTGCACGCCTCGGAAGCCTTCGACGAGGCCAACCACCACTTCGCCGATCTCGGCATCGAGGTGAGCGGGGTGAAGCTCGACCTGAAGAAGATGATGAGCTTCAAGTCGGAAGGGGTCGCGGGCAACACCAAGGGCGTCGAGTTCCTGCTCAAGAAGAACAAGGTCGACACCTATCAGGGCACCGGCCGGATCGCCGGCGCGGGACGCGTCGAGGTCGTCTCCGAGGACGGCGGCAACCGGATGCTGGAGACGAAGAACATCGTCATCGCCACCGGCTCGGACGTGGCCAAGCTGCGCGGCGTCGAGATCGACGAGCAGGTGGTGGTCTCCTCCACGGGCGCGCTCGAACTGGACCGGGTGCCGAAGAAGCTCCTCGTCATCGGCGCGGGCGTGATCGGGCTCGAACTCGGCTCGGTCTGGCGGCGCCTCGGCGCCGAGGTCACCGTGGTCGAGTATCTCGACCGGGTGCTGCCGGGCATGGACGGGGAGGTGGGCAAGCAGTTCCAGCGCATCCTGACCAAGCAGGGGCTGGCCTTCAAACTCTCCACCAAGGTCACGGGCGTCGAGGTGGCTAAGAAGGGCGCGAAGGTCACGGTGGAGCCCGCCGCGGGCGGCGCCTCCGAGACGCTGGAGGCCGACGTGGTGCTGGTTGCCATCGGCCGCGTGCCCTACACGCAGGGCCTCGGCCTGGAGACGGTCGGCGTCCAGGTGGACGACAAGGGCCGGATCCAGACGGACGAGCACTTCGCCACCAACGTCACCGGCATCTACGCGATCGGCGACGTGATCGCCGGCCCGATGCTCGCCCACAAGGCCGAGGACGAGGGCGTGGCGGTGGCCGAGATCCTGGCCGGCCAGTCGGGCCACGTGAACTACGCGGTGATCCCGAACGTGGTCTACACCTTCCCGGAGGTCGCCTCTGTCGGCAAGACCGAGGAGGAGCTGAAGAAGGACGGCATCAGCTACAACGCCGGCAAGTTCCCCTTCACGGCCAACGGGCGGGCCAAGGCCAACGGCACCACGGACGGCTTCGTGAAGGTGCTGGCGGATGCGGCGAGCGACCGGGTGCTCGGCGTGCACATCGTGGGGGCGGATGCCGGCAACCTGATCGCCGAGGTCGCGGTGGCGATGGAATTCGGCGCATCCTCGGAGGACATCGCCCGGACCTGCCACGCCCACCCGACGCTCACCGAGGCCGTGAAGGAAGCGGCCCTCGCGGTCGCCAAGCGCGCCATCCACGTCTGAGGAACGGTCCGGATCCCGGCGATCCGTCGATCGAACGCCGCGCGGCGCGTCAGTGACGCGCCGCGCGGGACTCCTCCAGCACCGGCGCGAGGCCGAGCTGGCGGGCGAGCGAGACGAGGTCCTTCAGCCGGCCGGTCTGCGTCTTGCGCCGCAGGTTCAGCCGATGGGTCTCGACCGTGCGCACGCTGAGCGCGAGGCGGCGGGCGACCTCCTTGTTGCTGAAGCCCGCGCTGAGGAAGCGCAGCACCTCCGCCTCCCGCGGGGTCAGGCCGAGCGCCTCGCCGGACTCCGGCTGCGGCTCGCCGTGGGGGCCCGAGAGGCGCTCCTGGCCGGCGGCGAGCGCCAGGATCGCCGCGCTGAGATCGCGCGGCGATCCCGAGCGGGCGATCACGGCGTCCGTGCCGGCCGCGAGCAGTGCCCCGAGATCGGCTCCACCCAGGGCCTGGAAGGCGGCCAGGACCCGTAACCGCGGCTGCCGCTCCTTCAGTGCGCCGATCTGGGCGAGCCCGTCGCCGACGCGCCGCGCGTCGATGAAGACCAGGGCGACGAGGTGGTCCAGTTCCGTCTCGGCGAGATCCGCCTCGTGCAGGGTCTGGAGTTCGGGCAAGTGCTCGAGGGTGGCCCGAACGGTCGGACACAGGTCCTGCGGCTCGTCAACGATCAGCACGCCCACCGCAGCACTCATGATCCCACGCCCCTCTTCCCGCAATGAGACGGCGCCGCCGTTCTCGGAAGGTGCGTTTCAAGTTCGAGTCCAGGCGCTTTCGGCAGAACGTTAAGGTTTACGCGGGGCTATTCCGTAGGAGAGCCCGGTGATGGACGGCCGACGGTTGTCCCGAATGCGGACGCCGGGGTCGACGTCTCGAGGAGGTCTGTGCCGATTCGGTCCGGCCCAGATTGGCCTCAGCCGGCGCGGGCCAGGATCAGGTCGGTCGCCGCCGAGACCACGCGGTCGCGGCCGCCGGCCTTGGCCTCGTAGAGGGCGATGTCGGCCCGCTTCACCAGCGCCTCGACCGAGTCGCCTTCCGTCCAGGTGCTGACGCCGAAGCTGCAGGTGAGCCGCACCGGGCCGCGGCTGCCGCGGATGCGCAGGTCGCGCGCCTTCAGGCAGAGGCGCCGGGCGACCGCCTCGGCGGCCTCCAGCCCGGTATCGGCGAGCGCGATGGCGAACTCCTCGCCGCCGAGCCGCCCGGCCCGGCCCTCCTCGGACATCAGCTTGGCGACCGCCTGGATCGCCCGGTCGCCGATATCGTGGCCGTGCTCGTCGTTGATGCGCTTGAAGTGGTCGATGTCGGCCAGGATCATCGAGAGGCGGCCGTGGTTGCCGGCCCGGTCCGCGCTCTGGCTGGCCTGTGCGAAGAAGGCGCGCCGGTTCAGCAGGCCGCTCAGCGGGTCCGTCTCGGCGAGGCGGATCAGATGCTCCTGCAAGGTGGTCAGCCGCTCGGCGGCGCGCAGGCGCGCGTGCAACTCCTCGGCGCAGGGCGGCTTGTCGATGAAGTCGTCGGCGCCGCTGTCGAGGGCCTCCGCCAGGGTGCGCTCGTTGCGGGCCGACGACATGGTGATGACGTAGAGGGGGCGGCGCTCGTCGGCCAGCAGGCGCGCGGACCAGCACAGTTCCAGGCCGCCGAGCGGCCGCACCTGCAGGCTGGTGATGAGCACCCGGATCTCGGGCCGGTCGGTCAGGAAGGCGAGGGCCTCCGCCGAATCCGTGAAGCAGTGCACATTGTGTCCGCGCGGCTCGAGCAGCCCCGCCACGATCTTGAGGACGACGCGGCTGGAATCGACGATGACGATATTCATGGGCAGTCTTCCGGCGGCGATCGACCCTGGGATTGATTGTGGCCCGGAAAGCTTAATGCCCCTTCCACCGCCCGTCGGGGCGCGCCGGCCGTGAGCGCGCCGCCGGTCACGCCGGACGGGCGCTACATCGTCGTGCGCGGCCGGCTGTGGCGGCGCGCCGACCCCGCCCTCACGGAGACGGCGCGGGCGCGGGCGGTCGCGGCGCTGATGGCCGCGCGGCGGGCCGTGCGCGACGCCAAGGCGGCGGAGCGGCGCGGCCTGCGGGACGCGGGCGATGCCCTGCGCGCGGCGCGGGACGCGGTGCAGGCCGCCAAGGAGGCGCTCGGCGAGCGCGGCCCGGTCTGGTGGGACGACGGCGCCCCGGACGAGACCCGCAGGATGGCGCGCAACACGCGCTACGCGGCGTGGTTCGCGGGCCTCGCGGGGGAGGGCGCCGTGGCGGGGGAACTCAGCGGCGCGGGACCTGGACCTCGATGACGCGCACGCCCGCGGGCCGGTAGCCGCCGGCCTCGGCGGCCGCCCAATCGCCCCGGGCGTCCCGCGACAGGATGCGGGCGCCGGGCGCGGGCCGGCGGCGCGCCGGCTCCCGGGCGTTGATCACCGTGAGGGTCGGCTCGCCGACCGGGGTTCGCGGGATGCCGGAGATCGTCGGCACGCCGTAGGTGCCGTAGCTCCAGGCCGGCGGCACGATCTCGCTGGGGCGGGGGAAGCGGGTCAGGGGCGCGCCGACATAGGCGCCGCGCACCGCCTCGTCGGCGAAGCCGTAGCGGGCTGCCCCGTCGTCGTAGCCCGGCGCGTAGGCGGGGCCGTAGCCGCTCCCGTAGACCTCGACCGCGCCGGCGCCGCCGGTTCCGACGGCCAGGGCGAGCGCGGCGAGCGCCGCCCGGGTGATGTGAGCCGACATGCTGATCCTCCGGCGCGCCAGGCGTGGACGTCCCGGAGAACGTCACGCTCTCCGGTGTCGTTCCGGCACCGGGCGCCGCGCCAGCCGCGCAGACTGCGTAAGGCGCCGTCTGGGCATGAAAAAGCCCCGGCGAGAGCCGGGGCTCGGCGAGGCCCGGGATGGGCCGGCTTCAGCGGCAGGTCGTGATCCGGCGCACGATCCAGCCCTCGCCCTCGATCCAGAGGCGGCGGCGGGCGCGGCTGCAGTTGGTGTCCTCCTCGGCCTCGGCCGTGGAGGCGGCGGCGGGCCGCACGGGGCTCGCCTCCGCGACCTTGGCGATGCCGCGGTCGGAGGCCGCCGGGGCGGCGGAGGCGGGGCCCGCGAGGGCGAGGAGAGAGGCCGCGGCGAGGCCGGCGGCGGAAAGCTTGAGCATGGGATGTCCGTTCGTTCGCCGCCGGTCCGTGCCGCGGCCGTCAGCCTGGTCCGACCGGGCTCTTCGGCCCGCGCGATCTGTTGACTGCTCAATGCACGGCTCAGCCTTGCGGTTGCACCGGAACGACAGGATTTACCCACGGAATCGCCACGATTGTCCCCAGATCGCGGGCGTCGGGCAGGGTCGGCTCGGCCGGTTCCGACGCCGCCCGGCTGCGTCCGGACCCGGCCCGCGCACGGTCATTTCAGCGCGTCCCGCCGCCCGGCACCTTGCCGCCGTCCGGTGCAGGGATTAGTCATCCGCGCTCAAGCAGATCGAGGCGAAGCGCCAAGTTCTCGATCTGACGAATCGGCTTCTTTGGAATGCTTCCAGATCTTGGAGGCGCTGAAAGCCGATCGAGCATTAGGTTTTAACGATTCCAATCTGGAGAACGACATGGCGGACGGCTCCGCGTTCGTCCAGGCCTTCACGATCCTGTTTCGGGAAGGCCTGGAAGCGCTTCTGATCATCGCGGCGCTCGTCGCCTTCCTGCGCCGGGCGGGCGCCTCCGAGCGGATCGCCCCGGTCTATGCGGGCGCCGGGCTCGCGGCTCTGGCAAGCCTCGCCATGGCGTGGGTGTTCGAGACCTATTTCGACGGCAACCACAACGACCTGATGGAGGCGGGCGTGATGCTCGCGGCGGCCGCGCTGATGTTCTACATGAGCGGCTGGCTCTTCGTCCGGCAGGACCCGAAGGCCTGGCAGGCCGACCTGAAC
>NZ_LSIX01000460.1:0-214 GCF_001556475.1 Methylobacterium sp. CCH5-D2
GCTGTGGCGGACGAGCGCATCAACCTCACGCCTACGCTCTACCGCGATCAGGCTCGGGCCACGGCGGCCGTGCGGCCAGCTTCGGAGCTGACCACCACACCCCGCCTGGTGCCCGTTGCTCCGGTCGCTCCGCGGATCGTCGTTGAGGCGACCGCTCGCTAAGGGGTACGCATGAACGCAGAAGGCCCGCCACTGAGGGACAGCGGCGGGCCTC
>NZ_LSIX01000461.1:0-2711 GCF_001556475.1 Methylobacterium sp. CCH5-D2
CCCCTCACCCCAACCCTCTCCCTATGGGAGAGGGGGCGCGGCGCGGTTCACCGCATGCGGCCGAACCCATCGACCGGAGGCCGCATGAGGCGATGGGCAGGCCGAGGGCCCTTCCGCGCGTCGGAGACGGGGCGACGGGCCCGGTGCAAGCGAAGTCGTGCTCGTCGATCTGCTTCGATCAAATGTAGGATCTATAATCCAGAGGCAAGCTGCTCGCTCCATGTGCGGTTGGACATTGATCCATCGCAATGTAGAGATCCCGCAGGTCCCCTGAAGTCGCCCGGCCCGCACGCGGAATGGGACTTCTATAATGGTCGATCGACTTGCCCCGGCGCGCGAAGACAGTCGGGATCTCCTCGGCGCGTTCCGGCTGCGCGAGGCGGTCCAGCCTCTCACCGGCCGCGGCGGCGTCGGTGGCCTCCGCGGCGTCCCGGGCGCGACCTGTGCGGTGCTCTCGGACCACGGCGCGGATCCCGCTCGCCTGCTCCGCGAGGCGGGCCTCGACCCCGCAACGGTCCGGGACGACGGGCCACCGATCCCGAGCGCCCTGCTCGGACGATTGCTCCAGCTGGGCGCGCGCCGCATCCGATGCGGCCATCTCGGCCTGCTCGTGGGACAGCGCATCGGGCTCGCCGAACTCGGCCCGAGCAGGGGACTGGTCCGGAACGCGGACACGGTCGGCGAGGCGCTGCACGTGCTGGAGACTCGGCCCTGGGCCTGGTCATGCGGCTTCGCGGTCAGGCTCTGCGTCGAGGCCGACCTGGCGCTGCTCCACTATTTTCCCTGCGAGCCCGGCGCGACGGCGGTCGGCCTCCAGGCGGAGGGGGCGCTCGCCACGGTCGTCAACGTCGTGCGCGTGCTGTGCGGCCCCCGCTGGTCGCCCTCGGAGCTCCTGCTGCCGCGGGCGCCGCCGGACCAGACGGACGCCTACTGGCACTTCTTCCGCGCACCCGTCCGGTTCGACCAGGAATGGGCGGCCCTCGCCTTCCCGGCGCGCCTCCTGGCGCAGCCGGTCGCGGGCGCGGACCGGATCGCCCGGCGGATGGCGGAGCCGCGCATCCGGGAGGCCGCGGCCCCGCTCCCGGTCTCGCAGCAGCTGCGGCGGCTGCTCCGCGCGGAGTTCATCCCGAACCCGTGGTCCGGCAAGGCCGTCGCCCGGCATCTCGCGGTGCATCGGCGCACCCTCAGCCGCCGCCTGAGGGCCGAGGGCACGAGCTTCCGCTCGGTCTCCGCGCAGATCCGGTTCGAGACCGCCAAGCAGCTCCTGGCCGACACCAACATGTCGCTGGCGCAGATCTCGGCCTGCCTGGGATTCTCCGAGGCGGCCGCCTTCACGCACGCGTTCCGACGCTGGTCCGGCACGACGCCGAGCGTCTGGAGAGAGGCGAGCCGCCCCCCGGAGGCAGCGGCACCCGGATCCGGTCGAGGATCGTCGAACGACGTCACCGCGACGGAGAGAACGAGGAGGTCCCAATGACGACGACACGGGTGATCCCGCTCGCAGCCCTCACGCTGGCCGCGCTCATCGGCCTGAATAGCCCCGACGCGGGCGGACTCGGCATTCCGGCGGCACAGGCGGCCGGCGGGTGCGGGCCCGGCTTCCACCGGGGCCCCTACGGCGCCTGCCGCCCGAACGCCTACGTCGCGCCGGGCGTCTACGGTCCCCGGGGCGGGGCGGTCTACGGATACCGCGGGGGCGCCCGGTACGGATATCGGGGCGGCGCCGTGTACCGGGGCGGCGTCTACCGGGGTGGCGCCGTCTACCGGGGCGGCCGGGTCTATGGCGGCCGGGCCGTCCACGCGGGGCGGGCCGGCGGATACAGGGGCGGCTACAGGGGCGGCTTCCGGCGCTGAGCGCGCCGGCCGCCCCGCATGTCCCCGCGTGCGAGCCGCGCCCGCCCGAGCGGCCGGGCGCGGCTCCCGCCGCCGGGGACGCACCCTAGTAGGCGCGATGGACCGGCCGATAGGACGGGGCCGCGGGCGCGCCGTAGCGTACCGGGACCGGCCCTGCGGCCGGGATCCGGACCGCCGCCGGCATGTTCGGGTCGAAGGGCAGGAGGGCGGCCCCGGCGGCGATGAAGCCCGCCAGCGCCCGGACGTCGTCCGGTTGCCGCGGATCGCGGGAGATGCGGTCCGTCTCCCACGCGAGCCGCAGGTTGCAGGCCCGGGACGGCAGGGCGCCGGTGGGCGTGCAGGCGTCGTGGCGGGCGCAGGCGGCGTCGAGGGCGTCGACGGGCGGCCACGGCGCGTTGTTGCCGACGCCGCAGTAATTGCCGTGGATCAGCGCCGCGGGCTGCTGCAGGCCGGACGGCTGCGCCAGCGCGGGCGCGCAGAGGCAGGGTGCGAGGAGGAGGGGTGCGACGTTCCGGAGGGCCATGGCGTGACCGAACCCGTTCTGTGGCCCGTCGGCCGGGCGGGCCGCTCGGACCGCCGGCTCAGGCCGGATGATCGGGGGCCGGGGCCTTCACGCCTCGGCCCTGTCGCAGGCGCGTCCGCGGGGTGTCAGTACGCGCGGCAGATGCCCGCATAGGCATCGTAGGTGGCGTAGGGCCCGCAGCGTCCGTAGGTGGCGCCGTAGCCGGCAGCGGCCGCGGCCCCGACGGCGGCCGCGCCCAGGCCGTAGCCGTAGGGACGCACGCCGTATCCGTAGCGGCCGTATCCGTAACCGTATCGGCCGTAGCGGCCCACCGCCCCGTAGCGGCCGACCCCGC
>NZ_LSIX01000462.1:0-665 GCF_001556475.1 Methylobacterium sp. CCH5-D2
CGCAGCCGAGCAGGCGCCCGCCGGGGGGAAGGGCGAGGCCGAGGCGGGCGCGCGCCTCCGCCTGGCTCAACGCGCTGTCGCGGCCGACGAAGCCGTGGTCGATATGCACCACGCGGGCACGGTAGCGCTCCGGATAATCCGCGAGGTCGCCGGCCGAATCGTGGGAGTTCACCACGATCCGGCCGTAGAGGCCGCGTGCGCCGAGCCAGCGATCGACGGCCCTGGCGCGCGGCGGGGTGGTGTCGCGGGCCGAGTTCTGGTTGGCGATCACCACGGGCACGCCCGCGAGCCGCGCGGCGGCGGCGCCGACGATGTTGCCGTAGTGCTGGAAGCACAGCACCGCGTCCGGCCGCGCACGGCGGATCCGGCGCACGAGATCGAGGAAGAAGCGCGCGAAGGCGAGCGGCGTGCGCGGCCGCCCGGCCGCGCAGAAGGCGACGCCCGGCTCGGCGTCGAAGGCGCCGGTCTTGCGGTAGAAGAAGAGCTGCCCGGTGCGGTAGCCGCGCTCCGCCAGCGCGGTGGCCAGCATGCGGGCGATGGCCTGGGCGCCCGCGTTCTCGGCCTGGGGCTGGATCAGCAGGACGTGGGGCCCGGGCGCGGGTGCGCCCCGGAACCGCTCCGCCCGGCCCGCGGCGGGCGCGCCGGGGTGACGGGTGTCGGGGGGG
>NZ_LSIX01000463.1:0-7127 GCF_001556475.1 Methylobacterium sp. CCH5-D2
GTTCCTTGCCCGAGCAGACCGGGGCGACGAGGCGGCAGCGCGGGTGGAAGCGGCAGCCGGAGGGCGGGTCGATCGGGTTCGGCGGATCGCCCGCGAGCAGCGCCTCCTGGGTGCGGTTGTCGGGATCGAGCGACGGCATGGCGTGGAGCAGCGCGTGCGCGTAGGGGTGGGCGGGCTCGGCCAGCACCGTGTCGGAGGGGCCGATCTCGGCGACGCGGCCGAGATACATCACCATCACGCGGTCCGAGATGAAGCGCACCACGTTCAGGTCGTGGCTGATGAAGATGTAGGTCAGCCCGAACTCGGCCTTGAGGTCGAGCAGCAGGTTCAGGACCTGCGCCTCGACCGACTTGTCGAGTGCCGAGACCGCCTCGTCGAGGAGGACGAGGCGCGGTTCGAGCGCGAGCGCGCGGGCGATGTTCACGCGCTGGCGCTGGCCGCCGGACAGTTCGTGCGGGTAGCGCGCGGCGAAACGCTTCGGCTCCAGGCCGACGCGGGCGAGGAGCGCCCGGGCCCGCTCGACGGCCTGACGGCCCGGCACGCCGTTGACCTTCGGGCCGAAGGCGATCGAGGCCTCGACCGTCATGCGCGGGTTGAGCGAGGCGTAGGAATCCTGGAACACCATCTGGACCTGGCGCCGATAGGCCCGCCAGGGGAGCGCGCGCGTGCCGACCGCCTCGCCGTCGAAGAGCAAGTCGCCGGAATCGCGCTCGATCAACCCCATCAGGAGCTTGGCGGTGGTGGATTTGCCGCAGCCCGATTCGCCGACGATGCCCAGCGTCTCCCCCTTCAACGTCTCGAAATCGACTCCGTCGACGGCGCGGACGACCTGTTTCGGTCCGCTGCCCTTGCGGACGGGGAAGTGCTTGACGAGCCCGGAGACCGAGAGGAGCGGCTGCGCCGGGCCGCCGCGGTCGCGGGGATCGACAGGCGCGCGCGCCAGCGGCTGAGCGAGGGCAGGGGATGGGGGGAGGGACAGGGTCGTGACGCTCACTGGCGGATCTCCATGGCCGTCCGCAGGCCGTCCGAGAACAGGTTGAACGAGATCGAGACGATGAAGATCGCGAGCCCCGGCAGCGCCGCGACCATCGGGTTCACGTAGATCGCGGTGCGCAGGGTATTGAGCATCAGGCCCCATTCGGGCTCGGGCGGGCGCACGCCGAGGCCGAGGAAGGAGAGGCCCGAGGCCAGGATCATCGACACGCTGATCAGCGACGTGGAGTACACGAAGATCGGCCCGACCACGTTGCCGAGCACCTGCACCCGCATGATGGTGAAGGCCGAGGCGCCGGAGAGTTTGGCGGCGTCGATGTAGTCGCGCCGGCGGATGCCGGTCGTCACGCTCTCGGCGACGCGGGCGATCTGGGGCACGAACACGCAGGTCAGCGAGACGATGGCGTTGAAGATGCCCGCCCCCAGTGCGCCCGACAGCGCGATGGCGAGCAGCACCGACGGGAAGGCGAAGAACACGTCGATGGTGCGCATCAGGATCGTGTTGGTCCAGCCGCCGACGTAGCCGGCCAGGATCCCGATCGAGGAGCCGATCGCGAAGGCGATCAGCACGGGCGTGACGCCCATGAAGAGCGAGAGGCGGGCCCCCACCATCAGGCGGCTGATCATGTCGCGGCCGAGCTCGTCCGAGCCGAGCCAGTAGGTGGCATCGCCCACGGGCTTGAGGCGGCGCAGCATGGAGCCCTTGTAGGGGTCCATCGGCGTGATCCAGGGCGCGAAGATCGCCACCAGCACGATCGCCAGGATCACGGCGCCCGCCGCCATGGCGACGGGATCGCGCATCAGCCGGTGGCCGACATGGCCCCAGAAGCCGCGGGAGGGCACGAAGACCTCGGCCTCGGCGACCGGGGCGGCGGTGGGCACGGCGCCGTCGAGGGCGACGGAGGCGGCGGTGACGGGTGCGGTCATCACTCTCTCCTCAGGCCCGCTCGATGCGCGGATCGAGGGCGGTCTGCATCACGTCGACGATGAGGTTGAGGCCGACGAAGAACATCGCCAGCACGAGGATCGAGCCCTGCAGCAGCGGCAGGTCGCGCTGGAAGATCGCGGCGTTGAGCAGGAACCCGGTGCCGGGCCACGCGAACACGGTCTCGATCAGGATCGAGCCGCCGAGCAGGTAGCCGAGTTGCAGGCCCATGATGGCGAGCGCGGTGGGCGCGGCGTTGCGCACCACGTGCTTGAACACGCCCCACTCGTTCATGCCCTTGGCGCGCAGCGCCTCGACGAAGTCCTGGGAGAGGATGTCGGCCACCAGCGCCCGGACCGTGCGGGCGATGATGCCGGTCGGGATCACCGACATCGTGACCGCCGGCAGGATGATGTAGCGCAGGTGCTCGAAGTCCGGCCGCCAGTTGCCCGAGCCGTCAGGCCCCGCGCCCGTCGGCGGCAGCCAGCCGAGCGTCGCCGAGAAGATGATCACCAGCACCATGCCGAGCCAGTAGTGCGGCACGCTGACCCCGAAGACCGAGAGCGCGGAGGCGGCCCGGTCGAGGATCGAGTTGCGGTGGTAGCCCGCGACGAAGCCGAACAGGGTGCCGAAGGTGAAGCCGATCAGCGTCGCGACCGAGGCCAGGATCAGGCTGTTGACGACCGCGCGGGAGACCTCGCCCAGCACCGGGCGTCCGGTGGCGATGGAGATGCCGAGATCGCCCTGGAGCACGTGCCAGAGCCAGATCGCGTACTGCACGGGGAGCGGCTTGTCGAAGCCGTAGGCCGCGCGCATCTCGTCGATGGTGGCCTGGGTGGCATCCGCCGGCAGGACGGCGCTCAAGGGATCGCCCGGGGCGAGATGCACCAGCGCGAAGCAGACCACGCTGACGCCGAACGCGACCGGCGTGACGTAGAGCAGACGTTTCAGGATGTAGAGCAGCATCGGCTCAATGAACTCGACTGTTTCAGCGGCATACGCGGCGGTTCGGGCAGATCTTCCGAACCGCTGGACTTCGGACCCGCGTCAGGAGAGCGCGCGGGTCCCCACTCCCGTGCGGGAGAGGGACAGGGAGAGGGGCTCGGAGCCATACGGAGAAGCCGTAGCCTGTCCGCGGTGGCCTCACGCCCCTTCCGTGGAGTTCTCGTCCCTCACCCCAACCCTCTCCCGCACGGGAGAGGGGGCCTGTCGCGGTTCCGGCCCGTAGGCCGGAGCCACCGATGTCAGCGGCCAGCGGTCGCCATGGTGATGTTCGAAAAATCCTGGAACCAGTTCTGCGCCTGGGTGAAGCCCTTCACCTTGGCGCTCATGGCGCGTGGATTGACGTCGTGCGTGATCATCACGAACAGCGCGTCGTCGACGAACTTCTCGTGGACCTGCTTCAGGACCTTCTCCTGCTCGGACTTGTCGAAGGCGTTGCGCACGCCGTCGAACAGCTTGTCCATCGCCGGGTCGCAGTAGTAGCCCCAGTTCGTACCGTTCGGCGGCGCGAGGTTGCACTGCAGGTGGCGGATGTAGCCGGTGAAGGGGTCCTGGATGAAGTACGAGTAGTTGATCGCCGAGACGCCGCGGGAGATGTCGGCCTTGGCGCCCGCGCGCCAGATGTTGATCAGGGTGTTCCACTCGACCACCTCGAAATCGACCTTGAAGCCGACCTCGGCGAGGCTCTGCTGCACGAACTCGTTCATCGGCAGGGGCTGCATCTGGCCCGAGCCCGAGGCCGAGATGCCGACCTTGATGGCGAGCGGCTTCTGGGGCGTGTAGCCGGCCTCGGCCATCAGCTTCTTGGCCGCCTCGGGATCGTACGTCACGTCGAAGGTCGGCTTGCCGAACCACTGGTGGCCGGGCGGCATGAAGCCCTTGGCCGGGATGGCGAGGCCGCCGAGCAGTTCCTTCAGGCCCTCGCGGTCGATGGCGAGGTTGGCGGCCTTGCGCACCCGGATGTCGTTCCAGGGCGAGCCCTCGATCCGGGAGAGGTGCCAGGTCCAGTTGTGCGGGTAGGCATTGGTGACGATCTTGAAGCCGGCCGATTTCAGCGAGGCCACGGCGTCGGGGGCGGGGGCCTCGATCCAGTCGACCTGGCCGGAGCGCAGAGCCGCGACGCGGGCGTTGGCCTCCGGCAGCGGCACCAGCACGAGCTTGTCGAGCTTCGGCACCCGGGCCTTGTCCCAGTAATTGGCGTTCGGCACCATCTCGGCGCGCTCGCGGGGCGCGAACAGCGTCATCTTCCAGGGACCGGTGCCGGACGGGGTCTTGGCGAAGGCGTCCCAGCTCTTGCCCAGCTTCTCCCACTGGGCGGGCGAGGACATCATGATCCAGGCGAGCTGGTAGAGCAGGGTGGCGTCGGGGGCCTTGGTGACGACCTCCAAGGTCATTGGGTCGAGCGCCCGGTAGCTCGCCACCGCCGGGATGCGGGTGCGCCCCTGGGCGGACTGGCGCGGGTCGTATTGCGGGGACTCGTTCTTCAGCAGCTTGTCGAGGTTCCAGACCACCGACTCGGCGGTGAAGTCGGAACCATCGTGGAACTTCACGCCGGGGCGGATCTTGAAGGTCCACTTCGTCCTGTCGCTCGGATCGACCGTCCAGCTCTCGGCGAGGCCCGGGACGATGTCGGACGGCTTGTCGGCCGAGGACAGGTCCCAGTTCACCAGCCCGTCGTAGACCGTGTAGCCGGTGAACCGCATGCCCTCGCCGCCGTTGTCGGCCTGCCCCGTGGTCAGCGGGATGTCGGATGCGGTCATGCCGATGCGGAGCACGCCCTGGGCCAGGGCGCCGGGCACGGCGCCCGACACCGTCAGAGCGCCGGCCAGCACCGCGCGGGTGCCAAGTCGTTTCGCGGTAGAGAACATGTCGGGGTTGCTGGCTCCATGGGGGGCACCGCGAGGTGCCCGGGGACGGAGCCGCTCTATGCAAGGGGTCGGCCAACACCGGCCGATGCGATCGGAGAGTTCGGCTCCCAGTCGCGCGTCACGGCATTCTTCGCGGCGGCGAGATCAACCTGAACGACGCGCGAAAGGACGATTTTCTTCTTTCGGGTGCTTCCGGCGTTCGGTTCCGATACATGCGCCGATGGGGCAAGATCGTCTGAACAAAAAATAGGCACTCCTTCGGACGACCCGGGGCCGGCCCGCAGAAATGCCTATCAAACAGGCCCTCGCGGGCCTGAACCGGATTGTCAGGCCTTCGGCGCGTTGGCGAGCGCCACCAGCGTGTGCAGCAGGACGTCGGCGCCGGCCGCACAATCCGTCGGCGTCGCCGATTCAGCCTCGTTGTGGCTGACGCCGTCCTTGCAGGGCACGAAGATCATCGCCGCCGGCATGCAGCCGGCGAGGTTGCAGGCATCGTGGCCCGCGCCGGAGACCATGCGGCGCCGGCTCAGGCCGAGCCCCTCGGCGGCGCCATCGACCGCCGCGACGAGGCGCGGATCGAACGGGACCGGCTCCTTGCGCCAGATCCGCGTGAGCGCGATCGCGAGGTTGCGCCGCGCGGCGATCTCGGCGGCTGCATCCGCGAGCGCGGATTCCATGGCGTCGAGCACCGGGGAGGCCGGGTCGCGCAGGTCGAGGGTGAAGCGGATCTGGCCCGGCACCACGTTGCGCGAGGGGCTGACGATCTCGGCCTCGCCCATGGTCGCGACGGCGGTGGGCGCGTGCGCCAGCGCGACGCGCTCGACCGCCAGCGCGAACTCGGCGAGCCCCAGCATGGCGTCGCGGCGGCGCGGCATCGGCGTGGTGCCGGCATGGCTCTCGAAGCCCGTGACCGTGCCGTCGAACCACGCGATGCCCTGGCCGCCCTCGACCACGCCGATGGTCCTGCCCTCGGCCTCCAGGATCGGGCCCTGCTCGATGTGCAGTTCCACGAAGGCGCCGATCTCGCGCGCGCCGACCGCCTCGCAGCCCCGGTAGCCGATGGAGTCGAGCGCCTCGCCGACGCTGACGCCCTTCGCGTCGCGCTTGGCCAGGATCTCCTCGGTGGTGAACGCGCCCGCATAGGCGGCCGAGGCCATCATGGCCGGAGCGAAGCGCGAGCCCTCCTCGTTGGTCCAGTTGACCAGCAGCAGCGGCGCCTCCGTCTCGATGCCGGCGTCGTTCAGGCTGCGCATCACCTCGAGCCCGGCGAGCACGCCGAGGATCCCGTCGAACTTGCCGCCGGTCGGCTGGGTGTCGAGATGCGAGCCGCAGGCGATGGGCTTCCGGCTCATGTCGCGGCCGCGGCGCAGGGCGAACTGGGTGCCGAGCGCATCGGTGCCGACCTCGAGCCCCGCCGCCTCGCAGGCGTCGCGGAACCAGTCGCGCACCGCGCGGTCCTCCTCCGACAGGGTCAGCCGGTTGAGGCCGCCCGCCGGGGTCGCGCCGAACCGGGCGGTCTCCATCAGGGTGGACCAGAGGCGCGATCCGTCGATGCGCAGGTTGTGGGTCTTCGGGGTCTCGGCTGTCATCGGCAACGCATCCTCTGGCCGGCCGCGGACCGGGGCCGGCAGGGCTCAGGGTACGGGATCGGGGCTCGGTGTATCATCCGCGGCCTGCCCCGCGTCAGCAACTGGAATGCCAGCCGCGGAGCGCACGGGCGCGCATCGTCATGCGTGCAGCGCAGGGCCTTGGGCTTCCGAAGGGCCACGGACCTTTGCCGGAGTCCGGTGCGTGCAGCCGCGGGATTGGAACCTCCGCCCCGGCGGAGCCGGGGCGGAGGTTCCAGATGCAGGGCTCCGCCCTGCATCCGCGAAAGGTCTCCGACCTTTCGAAACCGATTATTTGGCGTAGCGGTAGGGATCGGGCGTCCGGGCCGCCTCGTAGACGGGCTCACCCGCCACCCAGGTCGCCTGCACGCGCTCGGGGCCGAGCGTCATCTGCACGAACAGAAGCTCCTCGATATCCGTGCAGTAGCGGGCGCGGTGGGCGAGGAGCGGAGAGGCGGCGGTGTCGAGCACGCAGAGATCGGCCTCGTAGCCGACCGCGATGCGGCCGATCCGGTCCTCCAGGTGGAGCGCCTCGGCGCCGCCCGCGGTGGCGAGCCAGAGCGCGCGCACCGCGTCGAGCTTGTCGCCGCGGAGCGCCGCCACCTTGTAGGCCTCGCCGAGCGTGCGAACGAGCGAGAGCGTGGTGCCGGCCCCGATATCGGTGCCGAGCCCGGTCCGGACCGGGCGGCGCGGGTCGAGCGCGTCGAAGAGCCGGAACAGGCCGCTGCCGAG
>NZ_LSIX01000045.1:0-1080 GCF_001556475.1 Methylobacterium sp. CCH5-D2
TGATGAACCAGGTCTCGCGGCAGGCGGCGCAGCGGACCGAGCGCCCCTCCATGCCGACCCGGCCGGTCTCGACCCGGTAGCTGCTGGCGCAGGTGGGACAGGTGATCAGCATCGGAGGGTGATCAGCATGGCGGTCCTCACGCGGGCACTCGGGCGCCGTGCCGGAACGCGGCACGAAACGCTTAACCCAGTGTCAGCGAACGCGGTTAAGCTCCGGTGAAGCGCCGCGGGCTTGAAAACGCCGCTCCGGGATTCCATCCCGGTCCGGAACTCCCGAAACCGGCGTCCCGCGAGGTTGCGCAGCTTTGAAGACCGCAAGCCTGCTCTCCGGCGCCGAGGCGCCGGTGGTCCAGTTCGAGAATGTCGGCATGCGCTACGGCCTGGGGCCGGAGGTGCTCTCCGACGTGAGCTTCAAGATCGCCCCGCACTCGTTCCAGTTCCTCACCGGGCCCTCGGGGGCGGGCAAGACCACGCTGCTGCGGCTGATCCTCCTCTCGGTGCGGCCGACGCGCGGGCTGGTCTCGGTCTTCGGCGAGGAGGTCAGCGGCATCTCCAGCGGCGCGCTCACGGCCTTGCGCCGCCGCATGGGCGTGGTGTTCCAGGATTTCCGGCTGCTCGACCACCTCACCACCTACGAGAACGTGGCGCTGCCGCTCCGCGTGCAGGGCCGGGCGGAGACGAGCTACCGGGCCGAGGTGGTCGAGCTCCTGCGCTGGGTCGGCCTGGGCGAGCGCATGCACGCCCTGCCCCCGCTCCTGTCGGGCGGCGAGAAGCAGCGCGCGGCCATCGCCCGCGCCCTGATCGGCCGGCCCGACCTGCTGCTCGCCGACGAGCCGACCGGCAACGTCGATCCGGGCCTCGGGCGGCGGCTGCTGCGCCTGTTCCTCGAATTGAACAAGCTCGGCACCTCGGTGATCATCGCGACCCACGATTACGGCATCATGGACACCGTGTCGGCGCGCCGCATGGTGCTGGGCGAGGGCCGCCTGCGGATCGAGGAATGAGCGTGGACCGCACCCCTCCCGGCAACAATTCCGGCCACACCCCCGGCAAACCGGCCGGCCGGCCCTCGCCCAGCAC
>NZ_LSIX01000464.1:0-1639 GCF_001556475.1 Methylobacterium sp. CCH5-D2
GTGGCGGGTGGCGAGACCTCGGGCGCCGTGGTCGATCATCTGGGCCTCAGGGCCTTCCGGGTCGGGCCGGAGATCGCGGCCGGCGTGCCGGTGCTGCGCACCGCGTCCGCCGAGCCGATGCTGCTCGCCCTCAAATCCGGCAATTTCGGCGGGCGCGACTTCTTCGCCCGCGCCCTCGACCTGATGCGCTGAGCGGAGTTTTCCCATGCACGTCCTGATCCTCGGCGCCGCGGGCATGATCGGCCGGCGCCTCACCGCCGCCCTCGTCGCGGCGGGCCGCGTCGGCAACGATCCGCTCACCGGCCTCACTCTGGTGGACGTGGTGCGGCCGGAGGCCCCGGCAGGCTTTGCCGGCCCGGTCCGCGTCGAGGCCGCCGACCTCTCCGCGCCCGGGGCGGCCGCGGCGGCGCTCAAGGAGCGGCCCGGCATCGTCTTCCATCTCGCCGCGGTGGTCTCCGGCGAGGCCGAGGCCGACATGGACCTCGGCTACCGGGTCAACCTCGACGGCACCCGCCTGCTCTTCGAGGCGATCCGCGCGCTGAGCGAGGCCGAGGGCTACCGGCCCCGGGTGGTGTTCACCTCCTCGCTCGCGGTGTTCGGCCAGCCGCTGCCGCCGGTGATCGGCGACGACTTCATCCCGGCGCCCGCCTCCTCCTACGGGGTGCAGAAGGCGATGGGCGAGCTGCTGCTGGCCGATTACAGCCGCCGCGGCTTCCTCGACGGGATCGGCCTGCGCCTGCCGACCATCTGCGTGCGGCCGGGCAAGCCCAACAAGGCGGCCTCCGGCTTCTTCTCCGGCATCCTGCGCGAGCCGCTCGCCGGGCTGCCGGCCGTGCTGCCGGTGCCCGACACGGTGCGCCACTGGTTCGCCAGCCCGGGCGCCGCGACCGGCTTCCTCCTGCACGCGGCCGGCCTCGACCTCTCGGGTCTCGGCACCCGTCGCACCTTCACTATGCCGGGCATCTCGGCGACGGTGGCGGAGGAGATCGAGGCCCTGCGCCGCGCGGCCGGCGCGGATGCCGTCGCCCTGATCCGGCGGGAGCCCGATCCGGCGATCATGCGGATCATCGAGACCTGGCCGGAGGCCTTCGACACCCGCACGGCCGACGCCCTCGGATTCGAGGCCGACGCCTCCTTCGACGCGATCCTCGCGCAGCACATCGCGGAATCGCGCTAGCGTTCCTCCGGATCGGGTTGCGGCGAGTGCGGCTCCGGGTTCTGGCGCCGAGGCTCTCGCCGCGAGATCCTTGCCGCGAGATCCTTGCCGCGAGACCTTGCCGCGAGACCTTGCCGCGAGATCCTTGCCGTGGCGCGCTCTTGCGCGGAGCCACAACCCAGCCCCGCGCGGGAGCGCTCCGGGCGGCCTCGCGCGGAGCCACGGGCTCTTCGGGCAGACGGCTCAGGGGCTTTGTGATACGATTTACGATTGATTGGTTCGGTCCAACACATCGTCTTGGAACGAAGCGCGGGTCCCCTCTCCCATCGGGAGAGGCCTGCTTTCGCAGAAAGCCGGGTGAGGGGTAGGAGGTTTCCAGGTAGGGCGCGGCGCCGAACGCGCGTCGATGCCGAGCGCTGTCCTGTAAGGTCATACCCCTCACCCCAACCCTCTCCCTCTGGGAGAGGGGGCGCGGCGCGGTTC
>NZ_LSIX01000465.1:0-503 GCF_001556475.1 Methylobacterium sp. CCH5-D2
GGCGGGGCTAGGCCGAGCCCTCCGGAGCGGCCGGTCCCCGCCGATCTCGTTCGCCCTATGTTCCAATCCTGGTGCGCCTGCCCTAGTGTCTTGCCGGCGCGAGTGGCACCGTTCCGAACGGAATCCGTGGACAACAGCGGAATCCCGGCGTGACGCGTCGGCGGGCCGGAACGTAGACCGGGGTGCACGGTGTTGTGGGTGGGCGGTGGACCGGGCGTCCTCGCCGCAACGGGATCGAGGGATGGCAGATCAACTCGACTGGGGACGCCTCCTCAACTCCCAGCGGCGCAAGGGTAAGGCCGCAGGCAGAGCCTACACGGCGCGGCTGGGCGAGGACCGGACCGAGCACGAGCGTGACCACGACCGTATCCTGTTCTCGACGCCGGTGCGGCGCCTCCAGGACAAGACCCAAGTCTTCCCCTTGGAACGCAACGACAGCGTCCGCACCCGGCTGACCCACAGCCACGAGGTGGCGAACATGGCGCGGAGCATGGGGACCACCC
>NZ_LSIX01000466.1:0-3201 GCF_001556475.1 Methylobacterium sp. CCH5-D2
CCAGGGGCTCGGCCGCCAGGGTGCCGGCCGGCAGGTCCGGCTCGTCGGAGCGCAGCGCGCGCACCGCGAGGTCGTCCCAGGGGCCGGCGAGGTCGAAGAGCGGGCCGGGCCGCGCGCCGGCCGCGCGCGGGCTCAGCTCGGCGCGCGCCCGCAGGGAGCGGTCGGAGAGCGAGAACCCGCCGCGCAGCGCCGCGGTCAGGGTCTGGGCCTGCAGCGTGGCCTCGCCGATCTCGCCGGCCCCGTCCGCGAAGCGGACCGAGAGGTTGACCCGCTCGAAGGGCGTGCGCCCGTTGCGGCGGGCGAGCGCGCCCGCGGCGACGCCGCCGTTGCGCTGGATCACGTCGGCGAGGTCGAGCCCGACGAGGGTTCCGCGATCGACCGAGACGGCGGCCCGGCCGCTCAGCCGCGCCATCAGCGCGGCGAGGTCGCGGCCGCGGCTCTCCAGGGCGAGATGCCCCTGCCCCTGGCCCTGCATCCAGCGCGGGGCGCCGAGATCGGCGAGCAGCGCGCCGAGATCGGCCCGGTCGAGCGCTCCTTGCGCCTTCAGCTCGGTCTCGGCCGGGTCCGCCTCGGCGGGCGCGAGCGCGACCCGGCCCTTCAGCGTGCCGCCCTGCAGGCCGGCCCGGTTCAGGGCGAGTTCCATCGCGCCGTCGCGCACCAGCACGCTGGCTGCGACGTCCTCGAGGGCGACCGGGCCGAGCCGGGCCGCGGCGGCCGAGAGCCTGAGGTCGAGATCGCCCCCCGTATAGGGCGCCAGCGCGACCGGTGCGCCCGCGCCGCCCTCCAGCGCCTCGGCGACCGGGGCGACCAGGGGGCCGAGATCCAGGCTCTCGGCGGCGAGCGTCGCCTGCACGGCGGTGCGCGCCGCTCCGATATTCACCGCGCCCGCGCCGTCGAGCACGTTCTGGCCGAGGCTGACGCGCAGCCGCGGCAGCATCACTGCCGGTCCTTCGGTCTCGAAGCGGCCCTCCAGCGCGAAGCTCCGGGCGAAGGGCAGCAGCGCCGCGTCGCGGCCGAGGGCGGCGAGCAGGCGGGGCAGCGCGCGCGTCTCCAGCCGGCCCTCCCCGGCGAGCCGCAGCCCGTCCGCGAACCGGGCCTGCCCGTCCGCCGAGAGGGATCCGGCGCCCCAGGCGAGGCGGGCGGAGAACGGCGAGAGGCCGCCCGAGGCGAGGTCGGCCGGGTGCAGGTCCGTCAGCGCGAGCCGGACGGCCTCGCCCTCCCAGGTGAAGCTGGCCTGGGCCTCGGCGGCGGCGCGCCAGGCCGGCCAGGCGATGTCGAGATCGAGGTCCCGCAGCACGACCCGGCCGTCGAGGGCCGCGCGGTGCAGGACGACCCGGTGCGGGTGGCCGCCCCAGCCGGCCCGGCTCCGCTCGGCCAGGCGCCGCAGGGGACCGGCCCAGCGCGCGTCGTCCGCGCCCTCGGGCAGGTGCAGGCGGGCGTCGTCGAGGCTGAGGCTGCCGATGCCGATCCGGCCGCCGAGCAAGGCGCGCGGCAGGGTGAGGGGATCCAGCACGAGCGAGAGGCGGCCGCCCTCCGCGAGCGGCAGGCCCGCCGCCTCGCTGAAGCGCACGCCGCGCAGGTCGAGGCGCGGCAGGGGCAGGAGGCGCACGCTCGCCGGCCCGCTCGCGGCGAGAGCCACCCCGTAGGCGTCGAGATCGGCCGCGACCAGGCGCAGGGCCGTGTCCGTCCCGATGCTCCAGGGCATCGCGCCCGCGATGCAGCCGAGGGCGAGCGCGGTCGCCGCCAGGGTTGGCCAGCGGGCGGAGAGCGGGGCGGGGATCGGGCGGTGCGGCGACATCGCGCTCCGGGCTTGCAGGATCGGCCGGATCGGCCGGGTACGGTGCCCGTTTCAGGCCGCCCCCAGCCGTCACGGTTCGCCCGCTCGTGAAGATGGCCATAGCCCCTTCGGTGCGCTTTGTCTGCCGGGCCGTCGCGGCAAAGCGTTGGCTGAGCCTTGGCCGAGCCTTGGCGGATCCGTGGCGGATCCGTGGCGGCGGCATGGTCCTTGTGAGCCCGGCGGAGGCCGGCATGCCGTGCCGGGCTGGACCCGCCGCACGGAATCGGGGACAGCATGGGATCTCAGGCGCCCGCCTCGCGGCCGCGCCGCCGGGAGGGTGTTCGAATGAAGAAAGTCTACGCGGATCCGACGAGCGCGCTGGCGGGGCTCCTGCGCGACGACATGACCATCATGTGCGGCGGCTTCGGCCTGTGCGGGATCCCCGACGAGCTGATCGAGGCGGTGCGCGCCTCCGGGGTCAAGGGCCTGACGGTCGTCTCCAACAATGCCGGCATCGACGGCGTCGGCCTCGGCAAGCTCCTGGAGACCCGGCAGGTCGCCAAGATGATCTCCTCCTACGTCGGCGAGAACAAGGAGTTCGCCCGGCAGTTCCTGGCCGGCGAGCTGGAGATCGAGTTCAACCCGCAGGGCACGCTCGCCGAGCGCATCCGCGCTGGAGGGGCAGGCATCCCGGCCTTCTTCACCAAGACCGGCGTCGGCACCAAGGTCGCCGAGGACAAGGAGGTGCGGGAGTTCGACGGCGAGCACTACGTGATGGAGCGCGGCCTGTTCGCGGATCTGGCGCTGGTGCACGCCTACCGGGGCGACACCGAGGGCAACCTCGCCTACCGGCTCACCGCGCGCAACTTCAACCCGATGATGGCCACCGCCGCCAAGGTCACGGTCGCGCAGGTCGAGCACCTCGTCGAGCCGGGTGAGATCGACGCCGAGAACATCCACACGCCCGGCATCTTCGTGAAGCGCATCGTGCACGTGCCGGTGCGCGAGAAGCGCATCGAGCAGCGCACCACCCGCAAGCGCGCGGACGCCGCCCCGGCGGCCGCCGGCGGCGGCGCCGTCTGAGCCCGAACATCCCCGGCCGCGAGGCCGCTAGCGCGACGGCGCGCCGCCGCCCGTGCGGCGGACGGCGCGGTCGCGAAGAGAACGCGCCACACAGGAGATATCTCATCATGGCCTGGACCCGCGAGCAGATGGCGGCGCGCGCCGCGCGTGAGCTGGAGGACGGCTTCTACGTGAACCTCGGCATCGGCATCCCGACGCTGGTGTCGAACTACATTCCGGACGGCATGTCGGTGCAGCTGCAATCCGAGAACGGCATGCTCGGCATGGGCCCCTTCCCGTACGAGGGCGAGGAGGATCCGGACCTGATCAACGCCGGCAAGCAGACCATCACGGCGCTGCCG
>NZ_LSIX01000467.1:0-290 GCF_001556475.1 Methylobacterium sp. CCH5-D2
CGGGGTCCGGGGCGCGCAGCCCCGGGATCGGCTCCCCCGTCCTGGTTCTGCCAGGGCGAGGGAGCCGACAGCAGGGTTCCACCCTGCACCCGCCAAAGGTCTCGACCTTTGGAATCCAGGACCGCACGCGCCTTTTCCGGCCGGTGTGGCGTTGACTCCGGGCGAAGCGGGGCCGTAGCTGATCGGGACGGTTCCCCCCGGGGATCAAAAGGGAACGCGGTGAGAGCCTCTCGCTCGATGCCGCGGCTGCCCCCGCAACTGTGAGCGGCGAGCCTTCCGCCACCATGTCA
>NZ_LSIX01000468.1:0-369 GCF_001556475.1 Methylobacterium sp. CCH5-D2
AGGTCTGCTTTCGCAGAAAGCCGGGTGAGGGGTATGAGGCTTCAGGACGAAGCGCTGCTCTGAACGCGCGTCGATGTCGTGCTCAAGTCTGTGAGGTCATACCCCTCACCCCAACCCTCTCCCTATGGGAGAGGGAGCCGGAGAGGGGGCGGGGACCGCGCGCCTCATTTAAGACAAAAGTCTTGACACGCAAGAACAAACCGCGTACACACCTCCCCGCGCGCTGCCCCGGCATCGCGGCGGGTCCTGCCTCCCGCCGCGGTGCCGCAGCAGGGAGCCTCGTCCGGATGACCGCCGGAGGGGGCCGCAGGGCAGCGCGGCGGTTCCCGCGTCACCGGCCGGTCAGCCGGTGCCCCGGGCGCCTCTGCG
>NZ_LSIX01000469.1:0-755 GCF_001556475.1 Methylobacterium sp. CCH5-D2
GGCTCGTTCGTCCGGAAGCGGTCGAGGAACAGCGTCAGGGTGCCGTCGCGCGGGATGGCGACGAGCTCGAAGGCGTCGGACAGCGCCTCGCCGCGCGGCGCGATGGTCTTGGTGACGGGCGGCGGCGCGGCGCCGTGGTCATGCCCTCGTGGGCGAGCGCGGGCCCCGCCAGGACGGCGGCAAGCAGCGCCACCGCCCCGGGGGCGGCGGCAAGACGGGTCGACATGAATGGGTATCCTCGCGTCGGGAAGTCCGGATGCACGCCGCGATGGCGGACGCAGTCCGGGCGTTGCGCGCCTCAGGCGCGCCTCACGTCACGCGAGGGTTCGTGGCGGCTTGGGCAGGGCCTCGGGGCCGACGCCCGGGCGGCCAGCGACGTCGTGCGGGATCAGCTTGGCAGTGCGGACCACGGGAAGTGACAGGGCCCCCGTGCCGGACATGATGCCCGACGCGCAACAGACCATGGTCCCGCAGCAGGAGCCCCTGCAGCCGGCCGGACAGCACCTACCGCCGGCGTCATTCGCTCGCAGCGAGGCCACCGGCTCGACGGCCGGCGCCTGAAGATCGACAGCGGTCCGGGGCCTCGCCGACGTCTTTACGACGCGCGAAGGGGCAGCAGAAACCGTGGTCTCAGCGATGGAGGGCGCCGCCTGGACATATGCCGCCGCGGCTTGGTGGCGGCCATGGTGCGCGTGGCCCTCGTGGGCCTGGACGGCGGACGGCGCGACGTAGGCGATGATCGCGAGGATCATCGC
>NZ_LSIX01000470.1:0-21343 GCF_001556475.1 Methylobacterium sp. CCH5-D2
ACGTGAAGGAGGGCCTGCCGAGCCGTATCGTGCTGCCTCTCGCCGACCTCGGCGAGGCGCATCTCGTCCTCACCGACGAGCTGATCCGCGAATCGCTCCGCCGCGGCGGCCCGCCGCCCGAGGACGCCGACGAGCCGGAGGAGGACGAGGAGCCCGAGGAGGAGGCCGCCCCGCAGGTGCGCTTCATCCCCGCGCCGAAGCGCCCGAAGCCCAAGGCGGACAAGCCGGTCAAGGCCAAGTCCGGGACCAAGCCCGCCAAGGGGCCCGGCCCGAAGAAGCCCGTGATCACGAAGGCGAACCGCCTCAAGGACCGCGACTCGTTCCACTGAACGAATCGCGCACGATCTCCGCCGCCCGCGCGGCCCGTGAACACCGAATCCGAACGGAAAGGACCTGAACCATGGCCGTTGTCAGCGCCAACAGGCTCGAACTGCTCCAGATCGCCGACGCGGTCGCCCGCGAGAAGGTGATCGACCGCCAGATCGTCATCGAGGCGATGGAGGAGGCGATCGCCAAGGCTGCCCGCTCCCGCTACGGCGCCGAGACCGACGTCCACGCCGAGATCGACGCCAAGACTGGCGCGTTGCGCCTCTCCCGCCACCTGCTCGTGGTCGAGGAGGTCGAGAACGACGCCCGCGAGATCACCCTCGATCAGGCCCGCCGCTACAATCCCGGCGCGCTCGTCGGCGACGTGATCTCCGACACGCTGCCGCCCTTCGATTTCGGCCGCGTCGCCGCCCAGTCCGCCAAGCAGGTCATCGTCCAGAAGGTGCGCGACGCCGAGCGCGACCGCCAGTACGACGAGTATCGCGACCGGATCGGCGAGGTCGTCAACGGCCTCGTCAAGCGCGTCGAGTACGGCAACGTCATCGTCGATCTCGGCCGCGGCGAGGGCATCGTGCGGCGCGACGAGATGATCCCGCGCGAGACCTTCCGCCCCGGCGACCGCATCCGCTCCTACCTGTTCGACGTGCGCCGCGAGGTGCGCGGGCCGCAGATCTTCCTGTCCCGCTCGCACCCGCAATTCATGGCCAAGCTCTTCGGCCAGGAGGTGCCCGAGATCTACGACGGCATCGTCGAGGTGAAGGCGGTGGCCCGCGATCCCGGCTCGCGCGCCAAGATCGCGGTGATCTCGCGCGACGGCAGCATCGATCCCGTGGGCGCCTGCGTCGGCATGCGGGGCTCGCGCGTCCAGGCCGTGGTCGGCGAGCTGCAGGGCGAGAAGATCGACATCATCCCGTGGTCGGAAGATCAGGCGACCTTCATCGTCAACGCGCTCCAGCCCGCCGAGGTGGTGAAGGTGGTGCTCGACGAGGAGGCCGACCGCATCGAGGTGGTGGTGCCCGACGACCAGCTCTCGCTCGCCATCGGCCGCCGCGGCCAGAACGTGCGGCTCGCCTCGCAGCTCACCGGCTGGGACATCGACATCCTGACCGAGGCCGAGGAATCGGAGCGCCGCCAGAAGGAGTTCGCCGAGCGGACACAGGTCTTCATGGAGGCGCTCGACGTCGACGAGACCGTCGGCCAGCTGCTCGCGGCGGAAGGCTTCCGCAACGTCGAGGAGATCGCCTACGTCGATACGCAGGAACTCTCGAACATCCAGGGTCTCGACGAGGAGACCGGCGCCGAGATCCAGGCCCGCGCGCAGGATCACCTCGCCCGCATCGAGCAGGAGCACGACGACCGCCGCCGCGAGCTCGGCGTCGAGGACGAGCTGCGCGAGATCGACGGCGTGACCACGCCGATGCTGGTCGCCTTCGGCGAGAACGACGTGAAGACGATCGAGGATCTGGCCGGCTGCGCCACCGACGACCTCGTCGGCTATACGGAAGGGCGCGGCCCCGAGGCCGTGCGGCACGCGGGTTACCTCGACGGGTTCGAGCTGTCGCGCGCCGAGGCCGAGGCCATGATCATGGCGGCCCGCGTGCGGGCGGGCTGGGTCGAGGCCGCGCCCGAGGAGCCGGAGGCCGCAGAGGGCGAGGGTGAGGCCGCGGCCGAATCCGCCGAGGCGCAGGCCTGAGGCGAGCGGGGAGCCGCAGCGTGGAGGCCGTCGACATCGATACGGGCGAGGAGCCGGCGCTCGACGCCGGCCCCGTCACGGGCCGCCGGGTGCCGCAGCGCACCTGCATCGTCACGCGCGCCGTGCAGGCGCCCGAGGCGATGATCCGGTTCGTGCTCGGCCCGGACGGCGCGGTGGTGCCGGACCTGCGCGCGCGGCTGCCCGGCCGCGGCGCCTGGGTCACGGCGCGCCGCGACGCGGTGGCGGAGGCTGTGAAGCGGCGACAGTTCCAGCGCGCCTTCCGCGGCAAGGCCGGCCCTGTGCCGGCCGACCTGCCCGACCAGATCGCTGCGCTCCTGCGCGATGACCTGCGGCAGGCCATCGCGCTCGCCAACAAGGCGGGCTGCGTGGTGGCCGGCTTCTCGAAGGTCGAGTCGGCGATCGGCTCCGAGCCCGGGGTCGCCGCCCTGATCCACGCCGCGGAGGCGAGCCCGGACGGGCGCCGCAAGCTTGTTGCGGCATTGCACAGGCGGCATGGCGGCTCCATATCGGGGATCCCGATCGTGGATGACTTGTCCGAGGACGAATTGGACATGGCTTTGGGTCGGGATCATGTGATACACGCTGCGCTCGTCGCAGGAGTCGGAGCCACCGGCTGCCTGGCGCGTTGGCGTCGGCTACGCTCCTTCGAGGGCGCCGGTACGGCGGTCGAGGAGCCGGGCTCTGCACGCGATGACGGGGGTGTCCTGCCTCCGCCGGGAGGTGCGTGAGCCTCCGGGCGGTCGCGGGTTCGGAGCCCGCGTCCGAGCGGGATGCGACATCTAAGGAATTCTTGGCCGGATCCGTGGGCTCAGCTCACCGCTTCCTGCTCAGGACGAGTCAGGTCGGCGCTCAAGGGGGCGTCGGTTCACGGACGATGGAAACCCTCAAGGGTTCGAACTGAATGAGCGATACGAACAACCCGGGCGACAAGACTCTGAGCAAGGCTCCCGCGCGGCCGCTGTCCTCCAAGCGGCCGATCGAGGCGGGCACCGTGCGCCAGAGCTTCTCCCACGGCCGATCGAAGCAGGTCGTCGTGGAGACCGTGAAGCGCCGCGTGATCGGCGCCACGCCCGGCACCCAGGCACCGGCCCGCGATGCGAGTCCGGCTCCCGCGGCCCGGCCGGCTCCGGCCGCGCCGGCGGCCGCCCGCCCGACGCCGCGCCCGACCTCGGGCGTCGTGCTGCGGACGCTGAGCGAGCAGGAGCGCGACGCCCGCGCTGCCGCCCTCGCCGACGCCCAGCGTCGGGAGCGTGAGCAGCAGGAGGCTCGCCGTCGCGCGGAGGCGGAGGCCGAGGCGGCCCGCCGCGCCGCCGAGGCTGAAGCCCAGCGCGAGCGCGAGGCTGCGGAGGCCCGCAAGCGCGAGGCCGAGGCCGCCGCCCGCCGCGAGGCCGAGGAGCGCCAGCGGGCCGCGGAGGCGGCGAAGGCCGCCGCCGAGGCTCCTGCTGCCCCGGCCGCGGCCCAGGCCGCACCCGCCCAGGTTGCCCCCGATCAGGCGTCCGCCGCGCCGGCTCCCCGTCCGCCGGCCGCGCCTCCGGCCCGTCCGGCAGCGCCGGCTGCCGCGCGTCCCACGGCAGCTCCGGTCGCCGCCCGCCCGGCGCCCGGCGCGCGGCCAGCGGCTCCCGCCGGGGCCCGTCCGGCCGCCGCGCCCGGTGCTCGTCCGCCTCTGGCGCCGCGACCGGCTCCCACCGAGCCGCGCCGCACGATCACGGCTGATTCGCGCAAGCCGCGCGACCTGAACTTCATGGCCCGCCCGGCACCCGCGCCGGAGCCGGAGAAGCCCGCTACCCCGACGACCGCGCAGCGGCCGACCGGAACGGCCGCGCGTCCCGCGACCGGCCGCCCCGCCGCGGCCGAGGACGAGAGCGACAACACGAAGCGGGTGATCCGGCGTCCCGGCCAGCCGCTCAAGATCATCGCCGCGCCCAAGACGCCGAAATCTCCGGGCGGCGACCGCAACCGCGGCCGCCTCACCATCGCCACCGCCACCTCGGGCGAGGACGAGCGCACGCGCTCGGTCGCCTCCTTCCGCCGCCGCCAGCAGCGGATGAGCGGGCACCGGCACGTGGAGCAGAAGGAGAAGCTGTCGCGCGAGGTGACGATCCCCGAGACCATCACCATCCAGGAACTCGCCAACCGCATGTCGGAGCGGGCCGTGGACGTGATCCGTCTGCTGATGAAGCAGGGCCAGATCCACAAGATCACCGACGTGATCGATTCGGACACCGCCCAGCTCATCGCCGAGGAACTCGGCCACACCGTGCGTCGCGTCGCCGAGTCGGACGTCGAGGAGGGTCTGACCTCGGACGAGCCGGATCTGGAAGAGGATCTCGATCCCCGCCCGCCGGTCGTCACGATCATGGGCCACGTCGATCACGGCAAGACCTCGTTGCTCGACGCGATCCGCAAGGAGAACGTGGTCGAGGGCGAGGCCGGCGGCATCACCCAGCACATCGGCGCCTACCAGGTGGCCTCGCCGTCGGGCGACCTCATCACCTTCATCGACACGCCCGGCCACGCGGCCTTCACCTCCATGCGCGCTCGCGGCGCCAAGGTGACGGACATCGTGGTGATCGTGGTGGCGGCCGACGACGGCGTGATGCCCCAGACCATCGAGGCGATCCAGCACGCCAAGGCGGCGGGCGTCCCGATGATCATCGCGGTCAACAAGATCGACAAGCCGGACGCGAAGCCGGAGCGGGTCCGGACGGAGCTGCTGCAGCACGACATCCAGGTCGAGTCGATGGGCGGTGAGACCCTCGAGTTCGAGGTCTCGGCCAAGACCGGCCAGGGCCTGCCGGAGCTCCTCGAGGGCATCCAGATCCAGGCCGAGATCATGAACCTGCGCGCCAACGAGAAGCGCGACGGTGAGGGCACGGTCATCGAGGCCCAGCTCGACCGCGGCCGCGGCCCGGTGGCGACGGTCCTCGTCCAGCGCGGCACGCTCTTCACCGGCGACATCGTCGTGGCGGGCGCCGAGTGGGGCCGCGTTCGTGCCCTCATCGACGACCAGGGCGAGCACGTGCAGTACGCCGGTCCCTCGGTTCCGGTCGAGGTGCTGGGCTTCAACGGCACGCCGGACGCCGGCGACCGCGTGATCGTTGTGCCGAGCGAGGCCCGTGCCCGCGAGGTCACCGAGTACCGCGCCCGCCTGAAGCGGGAGCGTGCCGCGGCCCGCAGCGGCGGCGCCAACCGCTCGCTCGTCGACATGATGCGCGACCTGAAGGAAGGCGCCGGCCGCAAGGAGCTGCCGGTCGTCATCAAGGGCGACGTGCAAGGCTCGGTCGAGGCGATCTCGGGCGCGCTGGAGAAGCTCGGCAACGACGAGGTCGGGGCGCGCATCCTGCTCGCCGGCGTCGGCGGCATCACCGAGTCGGACATCACCCTGGCGCAGGCCTCGAAGGCCTTCGTGATCGGCTTCAACGTGCGGGCCCACAAGGAGGCGCGCGAGGCGGCCGAGCGCAACGGCATCGAGATCCGCTACTACAACATCATCTACGACCTCGTGGACGACATCAAAGCCACGCTGTCGGGGATGCTGCCGCCGACGCTGCGCGAGGAGCGTCTGGGCGAGGCGGTGATCCAGGAGGTGTTCGAGGTCTCGAAGGTCGGCAAGGTCGCGGGTTGCCGCGTCCAGGACGGCATCGTCGAGCGCGGTGCCCATGTCCGCCTGATCCGCGACAGCGTGGTGATCCACGAGGGCAAGCTGAAGACGCTGAAGCGCTTCAAGGACGACGCCAAGGAGGTCACCTCCGGTCAGGATTGCGGCATGGCCTTCGAGAACTTCGAGAACATGCGCGCCGGCGACACCATCGAGTGCTACCGGGTCGAGGAGATCCGCCGCAGCCTCTGACGCGGTCCCGTCAGGGCCGGTCGCGGCGGCTGCAGCCCAGGCTGCAGCCGCCGTTTTCTATTGTCCCGCTCCGTGCCGGCCGACTCCGCCGCGGAGCCAGATCGCTTTTGGATAATGGCTCAGAAACCTTCCCCCACCGGCCCCTCTCAGCGTCAGCAGCGCGTGGCCGAGCTCGTGCGCCACGCGCTCGCCGAGGTGCTCCAGCGCGGCGACGTGCAGGACCCGACCCTGTCCTCGCACGTCATCACCGTGCCGGAGGTGCGGATGTCGCCCGACCTCAAGCTCGCGACCGCCTACATCATGCCGCTCGGCGGGCAGGACGAGGCGCCGGTGCTGGCCGCGCTCGACCGCAACCGGAAGGTGCTGCGCCAGGAGGTCGCCCGGCGGGTGAACCTGAAATACGCGCCGGAACTGCGCTTCCGCCGCGACGAGACCTTCGACGAGGCTGCCCGCATCGATCGCCTCCTGCGCGACGAGCGGGTTCAGCGCGATCTGGAGCGGCCCGATCGCGACGACGCCGAACCCGATGCCGATTCGGGGCATTGACCCCGGTCTGCCGCAGATTTCCGCCCGCCACTCCGGGCGAGCACGAACCCCGACGCACCCGGCCGCGGGCCTCGACGCCATCCCGCCGCCGTTCGAGAGGACAGACACGGCTTTGATCAACGAGTTTCCGCCCCCGGAGCGCCCGGCCGCCGCCGAGATGCCCCTGCCCCGCGAGCGCCGCTTCCAGGGCGAGCGCCCGAGCGACCGGAACGGCGAGCGCCGTCCGCAGCGCGGTCCCCGCCCCGACCGCCCGAAGCGTCGCGACGTGTCCGGCTGGGTCATCCTCGACAAGGGCGTCGGCATGACCTCGACCCACGCGGTCGCGGTGGTCAAGCGCCTGTTCAACGCCAAGAAGGCGGGCCACGCCGGCACGCTCGACCCGCTGGCCTCCGGCATCCTGCCGATCGCGCTCGGCGAGGCGACGAAGACCGTTCCGTTCGTGATGGACGGTCGCAAGGCCTACCGCTTCACCGTGGCCTGGGGCGTCGAGACCGACACGGATGACGGCGAGGGCCGCGAGGTCGCCACGAGCGAGGCGCGCCCGACCCGCGAGGCCGTCGAGGCCGCGCTGCCGAACTTCCTCGGCTCGATCGAGCAGGTGCCGCCGCGCTTCTCCGCCATCAAGATCCAGGGCGAGCGCGCCTACGATCTCGCCCGCGAGGGCGAGGTGGTGGAACTGGCGCCCCGCCGGGTGCAGATCGACCACCTGGCGATCGTCGAGCACACGGCCGATCGGACGGTGATCGAGGCCGAGTGCGGCAAGGGCACGTACGTGCGCGCCATCGCCCGCGATCTCGGGCGCATGCTCGGCTGCTACGGCCACATCGCGGCGCTGCGGCGCACGCGCGTCGGCCCCTTCACGGAGGCGGTCGCCTGCACGGTCCCGGGCCTCGACAACGAGAACCCCGAGGCCAACCTCGCCCATCTCCAGCCGGTCGAGACGGCGCTCGACGGCGTTCCCTCGACCGCGGTGTCGCGCGACATGGCGTTGCGCCTGATGCGCGGCCAGTCGGTGATCCTGCGCGGGCGCGACGCGCCGGCCGCCGGCAAGGCCTTCGCCACCTGCGGCGGCATCCTCGTCGCGGTCGGCGACGTGGAGCGCGGCGAGTTGGTCCCGCACCGGGTCTTCCATCTCGGCGGCACTGCGGCGAACCGCCCGGCCTGAGGGCCGGAGCCGTCCGGAACGAAGGCTTCGGCAGCCTGTTGGCCCGCGGGCGCGCGATCGCCCGCGGGGGAATGGAATGTCCGAGCACAGCTGCGACGTCGCGATCATCGGGGCCGGCACCGCCGGCATCGCGGCCTACCAGGCCGCGGCCGCGGCGGGTGCGGATGCGGTCCTGATCGAGCGCGGCCCCGGCGGCACCACCTGCGCGCGGGTCGGCTGCATGCCCTCCAAGCTGCTGATCGCGGCGGCCGAGGCGGCCCATGCCGCCCGGCAGGCCGATCTCTTCGGCGTGCGGGTCGGCGGCGTGCGGGTCGACGGACCGGCCGTGATGCGGCGCGTCCGGGCGGAGCGCGACCGCTTCGTCGGCGCGGTGCTGGAATCCGTCGATGCGATTCCGGCTGCGCGCCGGCTCTCGGGCGAGGCCCGCTTGCGCGATGCCCGCACCCTCGCGATCGGTGCCGAGACGCTCGCGTTCCGCTCCGCCGTCATCGCGACCGGGTCGAGCCCGACCGTCCCGGAGCCGCTGCGCGGCCTCGGCGACCGGCTGCTCACCACCGATACGATCTTCGAGCTGGACGACCTGCCGGACTCGCTCGCGGTGCTGGGCGGCGGCCCCGTCGGGATCGAGCTGGCCCAGGCCATGGCGCGCCTCGGCGTCGCCGTGACCTTGATCGATTCCGGCACGACCCTCGCCGGCCTCACGCACCCGCACCTCGTCGAGGCGGCCGCCGAGATCTTCGCCGACGCGATGACGCTCCTGCGCGAGACCGAGATCGAGCGCGCCGAAACCGCCGCTGACGGCGTTCTTCTGACCTGGCGTACCGCCGACGGCAGGCGCGGCGAGGGCCGCTTCGCGCGGGTCCTCGCGGCGGCCGGGCGCGCGCCGAACCTCGCCGCACTCGACCTGGCGACCGCCGGCCTCCCGCTCGATGCCGACGGGATGCCGCATTTCGATCCCCGCAGTCTCGTCTGCGATGGAGGCCCGCTCCTCATAGCGGGCGACGCCAACGCCGAGCGGCCGATCCTGCACGAGGCGAGCCGGCAAGGCACGATCGCCGGCCGCAACGCCGCCGCGCTCGCGCGGGGCGAGGCCCCGGAGGCGCCCGAGCCCTGGACCTCGCTGGCCATGGTTTTTACCCATCCGCAGACCGCGCGGGTCGGAGCACCGTACGCGCGCGACGCGACCAATCGCCTCGTCGGAGAAGCCGATTTCTGCGACCAGGGCCGTGCCCGGATCGAGGGCGCGAACCGGGGCGGCGTCCGCGTCTGGTCCGACCGTGCCGGCCGCCTGCTCGGCGGTGAGATGATCGGTCCGGCTGCCGAGCACCTCGCGCACATTCTGACTGATGCGATCTCGGCCGGGCGATCGGCCCGCGAGCTGCTCGACCGCCCCGTCTACCATCCGACGGTCGAGGAGGGCCTGCAGACCGCGTTCGCGGCTCTCCTGCGAGCAGAGAGCGAGGCGTGAGACCGCTCACGGTCGAAGCGTCCGGTTCTCGGGACCGCTTCGGGACGACGAACGGATTCCGGCGTTTGCAGGGTGCGGGGGCCGGTTCGCTACCCCACGGCCGGGTCCTTCGACCGTCTCAATTCGGTCCCGCCCCGCCTTCCCCGGGGCCGCGGAAGCGGAGCCCGGGATACCGGAACGCTGCCCTGTCTCGCCCGGCCCTTTGCAGCGGTCATGGATCCTGGGCGCGCCAGCGGCCCTCCGGACCGACGGCGGCAAATTCTCAGATCGGATGCCGCGATCGCGGACCGGGACGCAACGGTTTCCTGTCGATCGCTGCGGCGCGCGCGTGCGCGGCGCGATGCCGCAACCCGATGCCGCACGGGACGCGCGCGACCCACCGCACGGGCGGCCCATGTGCTATCACCCTGAGCATTGCGCTCGATCTTTGCGCCCGGCATATCGGGGGTCCGATGAGCCAATCCCACACCTGATGCCGCAGCCTGCAGCGCAAGGCGAACACGTCGCTCTCGACGCGCTCGCCCCCGACGAACTCGATCGTCTCGACGCGGCAATCGTCGGTCTCGACGCCTCGGGTGACATCCTCGTGTTCAACGAGGGCGCGAGCGCCCTCTGGGGACTCTCGCGCGAGGCCGTACTCGGGCGCAACTACTTCCGCGAGGTCGTGCCGAGCACCAATGTGCCGGGCTTCCGCGGACGCTTCCTGGCGGGACGCCGTCGCGGTGCCCTCGATGAGAGCTTCGAGTTCGTGTTCGGGCGCGGGCCGGGCCCGCTGCGCACACGCGTGCAGATGCGGGCGGGCCGGTCGCACGATTGGCTGACGATCGAGCCGCTCGAAAGCCTCGGCGCCGGTCCCTCGCGCGAGGCCGTGATGGCGGCGATCGGCAGCCGGGCCAGAGCCGAGCCGGTCGATCCCTCGATCTGCGAGCGCGAGCCGATCCACGTCCCGGGCTCGATCCAGCCGAACGCCGTGATGCTCGCGGCCGACGACGAGACCCTGACGATCCTCGCCCACAGCACCAATGCCTTCGAGATCCTGCCCGATGCCGCCCAGGCGCTCGATGGGCGGCCGCTCGCAGCCGTGCTGCCGCTGGGTTTCATCGATGCCGTGCGCGCCCGCCTCGCCGCCGGCACGCTGACGGACGGCCGCTCGTTGCGGCGCACCCTTCGGCTCGACGGGCGGGACGCCGCCTACTACGCGGTGGCGCACGCCCATGCCGGCCGTGTCATCGTCGAGCTGGAGCGTGCGCCCGATAGCCCGGACGATTTCGGGGACGCCCACCAGACCGACACCGAGCTGGCGGTCGGACGCCTGCGCGCGGCCGCGACCCTGACGGATGCCGCCCGCATCGCCGCCCTGGAGGTCCGCGCCCTCACCGGCTTCGAGTGCGTGCTGGTCTACCGCTTCGACCCCGACTGGAACGGCGAGGCGATTGCCGAGGACAAGATCCCGGATTGGTCCCGCAGCCTCTTCGGCCTGCGCTTTCCGGCCTCCGACATCCCGGCCCAGGCCCGCGCGCTCTACACCAAGGCCAAAAGCCGGTTCGTGATCGACCGGGACTGCGTCCCCGTCCCGCTGGTGGCCGCGCCCGCCGCCGGCAACGCGCCCGTGGACCTCACCTTCGCGCAGAACCGGACGCTGTCGCCGATCCACCTCGAGTACCAGCGCAACCTCGGCGTGAACGGCTCGATGTCGATCTCGATCATGGTCCAGAACCGGCTCTGGGGGCTGATGATCGGTCACCACCGGCAGCCGCACTACGTGTCGCCGGAGACCCGTGCCGCCGCGGGCGTGCTCACCGACGCCTTCGCGATGCGCGTTCAAGAGATCGAGGCGCGCACGCTCTGGGCGGAGCGCCAGGCGCATCTCGCCACGGAGGCGCGGCTAGTGCGCGAGCTGACGCGCTCGGACGATTTCGTGGCCGCGCTGACCGGCGGGGAGACCACCATCCTGGACCTCTTCGGCGCCACCGGCGCCGGCATCGTCTCGGGCGAGCGAGTCACGTTGATCGGCTGTACGCCGCCGGCCGAGGCCGTGCATCAGCTCTCGGCTTGGCTGAAGGCGGGGCTTGCGGCGGAGGAGACCAGCTTCTCCTCCATGAGCCTGACCGCGGACTACCCCGGCCTCGCGCCCCACCGTGAGGTTGCCAGCGGTTTGCTGGCCGTCTTCGTGGACGGGCAGCGCGAGAACCTCATCGTCTGGTTCCGGCCGGAAGTCCCCAGCACGGTGACCTGGGGCGGGGACCCGCGCAAGCCGGTACTCGCCGGCGACGGGCCGGTCGCGGTGCTACCGCGCCGCTCGTTCGAGCGCTGGGTGGAGGAGCGCACGGGCTTCGCGACGCCGTTCGCCGAGTGGCAGGTCTCGCTCGCAATCTCGCTCGCCCGCGCTGTCGAGGGCGTGGTCCTGCGCCAGCGCCGCAAGATCGACGAGCTGACGGGGCTGCTCGCCGAGAAGGAGCGGCTGCTCGCCCAGAAGGACCTGCTGACCCGCGAGATCGACCATCGGGTGAAGAACTCGCTCCAGATCGTCTCGTCCTTCCTGCAGATGCAGCGTCGCCAGATCGCGGACGCGGACGCGCGGCAGGCCTTCGCCGACACGTCCGCCCGGGTGATGAGCGTCGCGCGCGTCCACGACAGTCTCTATCAGGCCGAGACCATCGAGGAGGTCGATCTCGGCCAGACGATCGAGAACCTGTGCCGCGACCTCGCGGCGCTCGCCGGCGAGGGCCACGCCGTCGACATGACCGCCGAGACGGGCCTGATGGTGCCCTACCGCAAGGCGGTGGCGCTCTCGCTCATCGCGACGGAGCTGGTGACCAACGCCTTCAAGTACGGTTCGCGGGAGAGCGGCGTGGGCCGCGTGGCGGTGCGGGTCTCGGCGGCCGGGACGGGCGTACAGCTGCGCGTCTGCGACGACGGCGCCGGGCTGCCCGATGGCTGGGACGCCAACCCACGCGGTACGGGCCTTGGCATGAAGCTGATCCGGGCCATGCTCGACCAGATCAACGCCCGGCTCGAGGTCGCCAACGATCCGGGCGCCTGCTTCACCATCACCGCATGAGCGGGGACCTGCACGCGCGCCTGCGGGCCGCGACCGCCGCGGCGCACGAGGGGTTGGAGCGGGATCTCGACTGGGAGACCCGGGTCGCGACCCTGCCCGGCTACCGCGACCTGCTCGCGCGGTTCCGCGGCTTCCACGCCGCCTACGAGCCGGCGATCGGCACCGGGCTCGGGGACGGGGCTTTCTTCGATCCCCGCCGACGCCTCGCGAAGATCGACGCGGACCTCGCCCATCTGGGCTTGGACGCCTCGGCCGTCGCCGCCCTCCCGGCGCCCGCGCGTCCACGCTTCGACGGTCCCGCTCCGGCGCTCGGCGCGCTCTACGTTCTGGAGGGCTCGACGCTCGGCGGTCGGGTGATCGGCCGGCGCATCGCGGCGCTGCACGGGCTCGACGTGGACGGGCTCGCCTATTACCGCGCCCACGGGCCCGCGACCGGCCCGATGTGGGCCGCGTTCCGCGACCGCCTCGAAACGGTCGCGGACGCGGCGGCGCTGACGGAGGCCGCGGTCGCGACCTTCGAGGCCATGCGCGATTGGCTCTGCGGGAGGAGCGCGGAGCGCGTCCGCGCCGCCTGAGCGGCCGCTAACTCCCCTGTCCCTCCGAGAGGATCCCCTCCACGAAGCCGGCCAGGCCCGTGCGGCGGGTCCGGCGCAGGCGCTCGGCGGTGAGGATGCTCTGCAGGGCCGTGAAGGCGTTCTGCAGGTCGTCGTTGACGATGACGTAGTCGTACTCGCTCCAGCGCTGGATCTCGTGGCGGGCGTTCTCGAGCCGCTTCTCGATCGTGGCCTGCGAATCCTCGGCCCTCCGCTCCAGGCGCTGGCGCAGCTCGGCCATGCTCGGCGGCAGGATGAACACCGTCACGACGTCGTCGGTGAGCTTCGCGCGGACCTGCCGGGTGCCCTGGTAGTCGATGTCGAAGATCATGTCGCGGCCGGCCGACAGCACCCGCTCCACCGGTCGGCGCGGTGTGCCGTAGAAGTTGCCGTGCACCTCCGCCCATTCGAGCAGGTCGTCGCGGGCCCGCAGATCCTCGAAGGCCTCGCGCTCGATGAAGTGGTAGTGCTTGCCGTCGATCTCGGAGGGGCGGCGCGCCCGCGTCGTGACCGAGATCGAGAGGTCGAGTCCCCAGCCGCCGTCCTGGGCGATCGCCCGCGTCAGCGTGGTCTTGCCCGCCCCCGAGGGCGAGGACAGGATCAGGATGAGGCCGCGCCGCGCGATCGCGTCGGGCCTGTGCCGCACCGGCTCCGTCATCCGCGTCCCCCGCTCGTCCGATCCGTCACGCGTCCACTCACTCGACGTTCTGCACCTGCTCGCGGAATTGCTCCACCACGGCCTTCAAGTCGAGTCCGATCCGCGAGAGCGCGGCGTCGTTGGCCTTAGCGCAGAGCGTGTTGGCCTCGCGCCCGAGTTCCTGGGCCAGGAAATCGAGCCGCCGCCCGATTGCGCCGCCCTTGGCGAGAAGCTCCTGCACCGCGCCGACATGGGTGCGCAGGCGGTCGAGTTCCTCGCGAACATCCGCCTTGGCGGCGAGCAGCACCGCCTCCTGGTGCAGGCGGTCGGGGTCGAGGGTACCGCCCTCCGTCAGGCTCGCGACGGTCGCCGCGACGCGGGCGCGCACCGCCTCCGGCTTGCGCGCGGGACAGGCCTCGGCGGCCTCCGTCAGCTCGGCGATGCGGGTGACTTGCCCGCCGACGATCTCGGCGAGCTGGCGGCCCTCCGCGCGGCGCGCCTCGACGAGGTCGGCCACAAGTCGCACCACGCCCTCGGCGAGGTCGCGGGCGAGCGAGTCCGTCTCGGGCGCGGCCTCCTCCTCGGTCTCGATCACGCCGCGGATGCCGAGCAGCCCGTCCATGGTGGCGGGGGCGACGCCCTCGGGCACGGGCACCCGGGCGACCGCCGCCGCGAGGCTCGCCAGCAGCGCCTCGTTGACCCGGACGCGCACGGCCGTCTCCGGCTTGGTGAGCGCGAGGCTGAGCTGGCACTGCCCGCGCGACAGCGTCTTCTGCAGGGCGGTGCGGGCGACCTCGCCGGCCGCCTCGTAGCCGTTCGGCACGCGCAGGCGCACGTCGAGCCCGCGCCCGTTGACGCTGCGGACCTCCCAGGCCCATTGCACCGGCCCGCTGGTGCCGGCGGCCCGGGCGAACCCGGTCATGCTCGCGATCATGGTAAGGTCTTGTCCGGCGTTTCCGTCTCCCGCCCACAAAGGGGGCGGCGCGTGCCGGATTGCAAGCCTCAGGGCTGCTTCAGCACCGGCACGGTCTTCGGCGAGCCGAGATCGTAGGTCTTGTTCCTCAGCGGATCGAGGCGGGTGCCCTCGGAGGCGTCGAAGGCCTTCGGACGCGTCCCGCCCTGTCCCTCGATGAAGGCGGCATTGGTGCCGGGCGGCGCGTAGGCCGAGGCACGGCCGGGCGTGGCGGGGTCGGCTGCGGGCTCGACCTTGTCGACGCCGCCGGCATCGGGGGCCGGGCTCTGCCGTGAGCGCTCGACGGCGCGCCAGCGGGCGACGTTGCGCTGGTGGCCCTCCAGGCTGTCGGCGAAGGCGTGCCCGCCGGTGCCGTCGGCCACGAAGTAGAGGTCCTTGGTCCGCGACGGGTTGGCCACCGCCTCGAGCGCGGCGCGGCCGGGATTCGCGATCGGTCCCGGCGGCAGGCCCTCGATCACGTAGGTGTTGTAGGGAGTCGGTCGGTCGATCTCGGACCGCAGGATGCCGCGGCCGAGCGTGCCGCGCCCGCCGACGAGGCCGTACACGATCGTCGGGTCCGATTGCAGCTTCATGCGCCGATTGAGGCGGTTGACGAAGACGCCGGCGACGCGGGGCCGCTCGTCGGCCCGGCCGGTCTCCTTCTCGACGATCGAGGCGAGCGTGACCATCTCGGCCGGCGTCTTCACCGGCACCTCGGCGCTGCGGCGCAGCCAGATCTGGTTCAGCACCTCGCGCTGCTTCTGCTTCATCAGGTTGACGATCATCTGGCGCGTCGCGCCGCGCTCGAACTTGTAGGTGTCGGGCAGGAGCGAGCCCTCGGCCGGGATCTCGCCGATCTCGCCGGTCAGCACGTCGTTCTCGTTCAGGCGGGTGACGATCTGCTCGCTCGTCAGGCCCTCGGGGAAGGTGACGGCGTGCTGGACCTGGCGGCCGGTGGTCACCGTGTCGATGGCGTCGCTGATGCTGGCCCGGGCCTTGAAGTTGTACTCGCCGGCCTTCAGCGGCGGCTTGCCGCCGAAGCGGGCGGCGAACTCGAACAGACCGGTATGGTCGATCACGCCCTCGCGACGCAGGATCTCGGCGATCTCGCCCGTTCCGCTGCGGGTCGGGATCACCACGACCTTGTCGGCCGCGAGCGGACCGGGCTCGTGGATCTGGCGCTGGAACAGGGTGAAGCCGATCATAGCCCCGATGGCGACCACCACCGCGAAGGTCAGGAGCCCGCTGATCGTCGCGATGAGCCCGCCGCGCTCGCGCACGGGCCGCTCGGGCGGCGGCGGCGCGGCGGTCGGCTTGATGGCCTCGTGGGGCGAGCGGGGCGAGAGCCGGTTCGGCAGCGCGGCCTCGTCGCGGGTGATCGGCGTCGACTCGAACGTCTTGCGTCTGCGGAAGAACATGAGGATCCTGCTCGGGCTCGCCCGGCGCGCAGATGCGCGCACGGGGCGTCGTCCCGCGTCGGGTTGGGGCCGCGGCGACAGGAGCCTAGCGGGTTTTGTGGCGAAATTGCCATTCGGCGCGGCAGAATGCCCGTGCGTACCGCGCCCCTGACCCTCTTTCGATCTCTCAGCGCGAGGAGCGCAGCACCTGCAGGTCGAGGTCGCGCACCTTCTTGCGCAGGGTGTTGCGGTTGACGCCGAGGAGTTCCGCCGCGCGGATCTGGTTGCCGCGGGTGGCGGCGAGGGCCGCGCCGATCAGCGGTCCCTCGATCTCCCGCAGGATGCGGTGATAGAGGCCGGGCGGCGGCAGGGTGTCCCGGTAGCCCGAGAAGTAGTCGGTGAGGTGCCGTTCGACGGCGCTCGACAGGCTCTCCGACTCGTTGCCCTTGCGCGCGCCGTTCTGGCCCTGCGCTGAGACGGGCGGGGCGAGCGGCAGGGTATCGAGCTCCGCCTCGATCACCGGGCCGGTGATGGTCTCCTGCGGGTAGAGCGCGGCCAGCCGCCGCACGAGGTTCTCCAGCTCGCGCACGTTGCCGGGCCAGCGGTAGCGCTTCAGCCGCTCCATCGCGTCACCGTCGAGCGTCTTGCGGGTCAGGCCCTCGCGCTCGACCAGAACGAAGAAGTGGCGCACGAGGTCCGGCACGTCCTCCGAGCGCTCGCGGAGCGCGGGGAGGCGCAGCGGCACCACGTTCAGGCGGAAGAACAGGTCCTCGCGGAAGATTCCCTGCTGGATCGAGATGCGCAGGTCCTTGTTGGTGGCCGCGATGATCCGAACATTCGTCTTGATCGGCACGCGGCCGCCGACGGTGGTGTACTCGCCCTGCTGCAGCACGCGCAGCAGCCGGGTCTGGGCCTCCATCGGCATGTCGCCGATTTCGTCGAGGAAGAGCGTGCCGCCCTCCGCCTGCTCGAAGCGGCCGGCCGAGCGCTGCAGCGCGCCCGTGAAGGCGCCCTTCTCGTGGCCGAACAGCTCCGATTCGATCAGGTCGCGCGGGATCGCCGCCATGTTGACCGGCACGAAGGGCCCGGTGCGGCGGCGGCCGTAATCGTGGAGCGCGCGGGCCACCAGCTCCTTGCCGGTGCCCGACTCGCCGGTGATCATCACGGTGAGGTCGGTCGGCATCAGGCGGGCGAGCGCCCGGTAGATCTCCTGCATGGCGGGCGAGCGGCCCACCAGCGGGATGTCCTCGTTCTCCGGACCGGCCCCAGGCGCGGGGGCCCCGCGCGGACGGGAGAGCGCACGGCCGACGATGGCGATGAGCTCCTTCAGGTCGAAGGGCTTGGGAAGGTACTCGTAGGCGCCCCGCTCCGAGGCGCGGATCGCCGTCATGAAGGTGTTCTGCGCGCTCATCACGATGATCGGCAGTTCCGGCCGCACGCGCTTGATCCGCGGCAGCAGGTCGAACACGTTCTCGTCCGGCATCATCACGTCGGTGATGACGAGGTCGCCCTCCCCCTGCGCCACCCAGCGCCAGAGGGTCGCGCAATTGCCCGTCGAGCGGACCTCGTAGCCCGCGCGCGAGAGCGCCTGATTGAGGACGGTGCGGATCGCGGCGTCGTCGTCCGCGACGATGATGTGGCCGTTGGGCATGACTCTACTCGGCCTCCGCGACCGATTCGCGCCCGTCGCGGGCGCTCGACATGGGGAGGAGAAGGCGGAAGGCGGTGCGGCGGGGAGCGGGATCGCACTCGACGATTCCCCCGTGGTCGCCGACGATCTTGGCCACCAATGCAAGACCGAGGCCGGAGCCCGACGCCTTTGTGGTGACGAAGGGGTCGAACAGGTCGGGCAGGAGCTCGGCGGTGATGCCCGGCCCGTTGTCGCGCACCGCCACCTCGATCGGCAGGCTGACGCGCTCGCGCGAGCCGGGCACCTGCAGGCGCAGGCCGGTGCGGAAGGCGGTGGACAGGGTGATCTCGCCGTCCACCGTGTCGGCGCCGATCGCTTCCGCGGCGTTCTTCACGAGGTTCAGGATCACTTGGATCAGCTGGTCGCGGTTGCCGAGCACCGGCGGCAGCGACGGATCGTAGGTCTCGACGAAGCGGATGTGACGGGCGAAGCCCGATTGCGCCGAGCGCTTCACCTGATCGAGCACGCCGTGGACGTTGACGGGCACGCGCTCGACCGGCCGCTCGTCGCCGAACAGCTCCATCCGCTCGACGATGCGCACGATGCGGTCGGATTCGTCGCAGATCAGCCGGGTCAGCACCCGGTCCTCCTCGGCGCCGGACTGCTCGAGGAGCTGGGCGGCGCCCCGGATGCCGGCGAGCGGGTTCTTGATCTCGTGCGCCAGCATGGCGCCGAGCGCCACCATGGAGCGCGCCGCGCCGCGGTGGGTGAGCTGGCGGTTCATCTTGTCGGCGATGGTGCGCTCTTGCAGCATCAGCACCACGGTGTTCCCGTCGTCGCCCAGCGCCGTCGCGAAGACGTCGACGCTCCGCTCCTGGCCGGTGCGCGGCGAGACCAGCTCGACCCGGTACTCGCTCACGCTGGAGCGGCGGCGGCGCACCTCGGCCACCAGCGCGATGATCGGCGAAGCGAACGGGATGATGTCGCGCAACTGCCGCCGCTGCATCAGCCGGGCGGACGCGTCGAAGAAGCTCTCCGCCGCGTGATTGCAGTGGACGATGTGGTCGTCCGGGCCGATGGTCAGCACCGGCAGCGGCAGCGCGTTCAGCACCGCCGCGCCGCTGAGACCCGGCCCGCCGGCCTCGCCGTCCGGCACGTCGCCCGCTTCGTGTTCCGTCACGCCCGTCCCCCCTCGATCATGGCGCCGCTCATGCCGCTTCCGCGACCGCCGGAGCGGGCGCGCCGAACGCGGCGCGCAGCAGCGTGCGGGCCGTGGCCGGATCCGTCGTGGTGAGGAGCTGCGTGCGGGCCTCGGCAGGCAGGGCGCCCCCGGCTTCCGCGTAGGCCGCGAGGTGCTTTCGGGCGTGGCGCACGCCCATATGCGCGCCGTAGAGGGCGATCAGACCGTCGTAGTGAGTGACCGCGATGTCGGCCTGCACGTCGCGCGCCGGCGCCGGCACCGGCGCGCCGGCCAGCGTCCGGGCGATCTGGCCGACCAGCCAGGGCCGCCCGACCGCCGCGCGCCCGACCATGACGCCCGCGGCGCCCGAGGCGGCGAGGCAGGCCCGCGCGTCGTCCGCATCCGCGATGTCGCCGTTGGCGATGACCGGAATCGCAACCGCCTCCACCACCGCGCGGATCGCTGCCCAGTCCGCCCGGCCCTTGTAGAATTGCTGCCGGGTCCGACCGTGCACCGTGACGGCATTGAGCCCGATCGCCTCGGCGCGCCGGGCGAGTTCCGCGGCGTTGAGGCTCCGATGGTCCCAGCCGAGGCGCATCTTCACGGTGACGGGCACCGACACCGCGCCGCGCACCGCCTCGAGCAGGCGGCAGGCATGGTCGAGGTCGCGCATCAGGGCCGAGCCCGAGGCGCCCCCCGTCACGACCTTGGCGGGACAACCCATGTTGATGTCCAAGACGTCGGCGCCGCAGCCGACCGCGAGCCGCGCGGCCTCGGCCATCGGCTCCGGCTGGCAGCCCGCGAGTTGCACGACGTGCAGATCGACGCCCGAGCCTTCCGCCCGCAGCCGCGCCTCGCTGGCGCCGCGGGCGAACTCGGCCGCCGCCACCATCTCGGAGACCACGGCGCTCGCGCCGAGCCGCCGCGCCGCCCGACGCATGTGCAGGTCGGTGACGCCCGAGAGGGGTGCGAGAAGCGCGAGCGGCGCGGCGGACCCGCCGCGCAGGACGCTCAAATAATGATCATCAGCCATTCTGCACAAGGAATAGACAAAAGCCGCAGCGACGCAAGCGGCAAGCGCGTTGATTTCAGAGGATGCCCCGCTTAAAGCCGGGGCATCCTGCCCGGTACCCTCCCCGGCGCGGGTCCGCATGCGCGCGCGGCGCGCGCGGAAGCCTGTTGTGAACCTTTGCAGAGGGGAAGGTCCGCCATGTCCAGGACCGGTTCGAACGTCGCCGCGGTGGTCGTGGCGGCGGGCCGCGGCATCCGAATCGGCGGCGGCACGCCGAAGCAGTACCGCCAGGTCGGCGGGCAGGCCGTGCTCACCCGGACGCTCGCCGCGCTCGGCGCCCTGCCGGTCGTTGCCCGCGTGCAGGTTGTGATCGCACCCGACGCCGCGGCCTTCTACGAGACCTGCCTCTCGGAACTCGACCCGGCGGTCCGCGCCAAGCTGCTCGCGCCCGTCGAGGGCGGGGCGACGCGGCAGCAATCGGTGCGGGCTGGCCTGGAAGCCCTGCACGGCGCGGGCGCGCCCGAGATCGTGCTGGTCCACGATGCGGCTCGCCCCTACGTCGATGCCGCGCTGATCGACCGCGCCGTCGCGGCCGGCCGCGACCATCGTGCCGCGGTGCCGGGCGTGGCGGTGAGCGACACGATCAAGCTGGTGGAGGACGCGGGCGACGGCATCGGGCGCGTCCGCGAGACTCCCGCCCGCGAGGCCTTGCGCGCGGTGCAGACCCCGCAGAGCTTCCACTTCGCCGCGCTCCTCGACGCCCACCGCTCGGCCGCGGCGGCCGACCTGCACGGTTTCACCGACGACGGCGCGCTCGCCGAGTGGGCCGGCCTGCCGGTCGTCGTCTTCGCGGGCGACCTGCGCAACCGCAAGATCACCCAGCCGGCCGACCTGATCGAGGCGGACCGCGCCTTCGGGACGCCGGATAGGAGCCCGCCCATGACCCAGTACGTGACCCGCCTCGGCACCGGCTTCGACGTCCACGCCTTCACCGAGGGCGACCACGTCTGGCTCGGCGGCGTGAGGATCCCCGCCGACCGCGGCGTGCTCGCCCATTCGGACGGCGACGTGGCGCTCCACGCGCTGACCGACGCCCTCCTCGGCGCGATCGCCGACGGCGACATCGGCACCCACTTCCCGCCCTCCGACGAGCGCTGGCGCGGGGCCGCCTCCGACCAGTTCCTCGCCCACGCGGTCTCGCTGGTGCGGGCGCGGGGCGGGCGCATCGACCATCTCGACATCACGGTGCTGGCCGAGGCGCCGCGCATCGGCCAGCACCGGGAGGCGATCCGGGCGCGCATCGCCGAGATCGCGGGCGTGCCGCTCACCAGCGTCTCGATCAAGGCGACGACCACGGAGAAGCTCGGCTTCGTCGGTCGCGCCGAGGGCCTCGCTGCCCAGGCCGCCGCAACCGTGCGCCTGCCCGAGGAGGAGACGGTTCCGGTGGACGCGCAGGCCGAGACCGCGATGCGGCAGGGCTAGGATGCTCGACGCCGCCCTCCACGCGCGCGCCGAGGCGCTGGTCGCGGCCTACACGAAGGCCGGGCTGCGGATCGCCACGGCGGAATCCTGCACGGGCGGCCTCGTGGCGGGGTTGCTCACGGCGGTGCCCGGATCCTCGGCGGTGCTGGAGCGCGGTTTCGTCACCTACTCGAATGAAGCGAAGACCGAGGCGATCGGCGTGGCCGCCGACCTCGTCGCCGCCCACGGTGCCGTGAGTGAGCCGGTGGCCCGCGCCATGGCGGTGGGGGCGCTCGCCGCCTCGCGGGCCGACGTGGCGGTCGCGATCACCGGCATCGCCGGCCCGGGCG